>DAIOXG010000411.1:0-2805 GCA_036758085.1 Prevotella sp.
AAACAGGATGCAAATGTAGTAAATTTATTTTATCCTTATTATATAAAACACTAAAAATCGTTGTTTTCGCCTGTCTATCCTATAATTCTCTTCTTTGTTTCCTCAAATTCGCCAACCATTCTCTTGACAATATCTCCGGCAGTCTGTATTTCCTTTATACCCGAAGCAATCTGTCCGATTTCAAGTTCGCCACCGTTCATGTCGCCTTCGAAGATTCCTCTTTTCGATGCCGCTTTCCCGATGATCGTCCTAAGTTCGTCGGCACTTGCCCCATTGTCTTCAGCAGTCTTAATGCTGTCGTAGAGTTGGTTTTTGATGAGGCGGGTAGGGGCAATCTTCTTCAGACACAGCATCGTGTCGCCCTCCTGCAGTTCCGTGCAGCGCTGTTTGAAAACCTCAGAGGCGGAGCTCTCCTTGCTCATTGCAAACACCGTTCCGCACTGAACGCCTTCAGCTCCGAGCGCCATAGCGGCAAGCATCGCCTCGCCAGAGGCAATTCCGCCGGCAGCGATAAGTGGTAGCGAGGTTGCCTTCCTTACCTGGGGGATAAGGGTCATTGTAGTTGTTTCCTCCCTTCCGTTGTGTCCTCCGGCTTCAAAACCTTCGGCAACGACAGCGTCAACGCCGGCTTCCTCGCATTTCTTTGCGAATTTGCTGCTCGAAACGACATGAACAACGGTTATTCCGGCATCATGCAGCATCTGGGTGTATTTCTTCGGACTGCCAGCCGATGTGAATACAATCTTCACTCCCTCGCTGACAATCATTTCCATCAGTTTGTCGATTTCCGGATACATCAGCGGTACATTGATACCCCAAGGTTTCTGTGTAGCCTCCTTCATCTTGTTGATATGTTCAAGCAGAGTTTCGGGGTGCATAGAGCCAGCCCCCAGAAGCCCCAGTCCGCCGGCATTGCTCACGGCAGCTGCGAGTCTCCATCCGCTACACCAAACCATTCCCCCTTGTATTATAGGATATTGAATTCCGAAGAGTTTTGTTATTCTATTGTCCATAATGATTTTGTCTTTTATTATTTTATGTTTGCAAAGATAGTGCAAATCGAGAGCAATACAAAATGAACTCGTTCATTTTTATTGCCGAGATGCCGCCTATCTTATTAAAAGATAGTGCAAATCGAGAGCAATACAAGAATTACAAAGATAATAAAACACCAGATTTTGTCATAAAATAAAATTGTACACCACTGTCGGCTAATTAGCCACCACTGTCGGCTAATGGTTCATCAGCGTTGAATAATTAGCCATCAGTGGAGGATATATTTTTTTATATGTTCTTATACAGAAAATATCAGAAAAATCAATGAAAAATACGTATATACCACAAATATGGTATATGAAATGATACATTTGTGGTATTTCGGGAACCGGAAAACCGCCGTACCTTTGCAACATCGAAAGTAAGAAGAAGATTTAAACTTCTCGGCAAGCTTTCAAGGAAAGAAAATAAACAATAAAAATATACGACTATGAGCGAAAAGAAACTACATTTCGAGACATTACAGTTACACGTTGGTCAGGAACAGCCGGATCCGGCTACAGATGCACGTGCCGTACCTATATATCAGACAACATCATACGTTTTCCGTAATTCGCAGCATGCTGCCGACCGCTTTGCGCTGCGCGATGCCGGAAATATCTACGGCAGACTGACTAACTCAACCCAGGGAGTGTTTGAAGACCGTGTGGCTGCCCTTGAGGGTGGTGTTGCCGGACTTGCTGTGGCTTCGGGAGCAGCAGCCGTTACCTATGCCCTGCAGAATATACTTGCTGCCGGCGACCATATCGTTGCTGCCGACAATATGTATGGCGGTTCGTTTAATCTTATAACCCACACCCTCCATACGCTTGGCATTACAAACACAATAGTAAACGTAAACGACCTCGATGCTCTTGAGGCGGCTATCCAGCCGAACACAAAGGTCGTGTATGCCGAGACCTTCGGAAACCCGAACTCCGACGTTACCAACCTTGATGCCGTGGCAGCCGTGGCACACAAGCATAATATCGTATTCATCGTAGACAACACCTTCGGCACACCATACCTTATACGTCCAATCGAGCACGGTGCCGACGTGGTAGTACATTCAGCAACAAAGTTCATCGGTGGACATGGTTCAAGTCTTGGTGGCGTAATCGTTGACGGAGGAACATTCGACTGGAAGGCAAATGCCGACAAATATCCTTCGCTCGCAAAGCCAGACCCAAGCTATCATGGAGCAATCTTTGCCGATGTTGCCGGTAAGGCAGCATTCGTAACACGTATCCGTGCCGTTGTGCTCCGCGATACGGGAGCTACCATTTCTCCGTTCAACGCATTTATCCTCTTGCAGGGACTCGAGACGCTGTCGCTTCGTGTGGAGCGCCATGTAGAGAATGCACTGAAAGTGGTTAAGTTCCTTGCCAACCATCCTAAGGTGGCAAAGGTAAATCATCCGTCGTTGCCTTCTCATCCAGACCATGCTCTATACGAGAAATATTTCCCTAATGGCGGTGGCAGTATCTTTACCTTCGAGATTAAGGGAGGAGAAAAGGAAGCATGGAAGTTTATCGATTCACTGAAGATTTTCTCTCTTCTTGCCAATGTTGCCGACGTGAAGAGTCTCGTTATACATCCTGCTACAACGACTCACTCGCAGATGACGCCAGAGGAGCTCGCACAGCAACATATCACTCCTTCAACTATCCGACTGAGCATCGGTACGGAGCATATCGACGATATTATCGATGACCTGAGTCAGGCGTTTGATAAGATTTAAAGATTTAAAAATTTAAAGATTTAAAAATT
>DAIOXG010000412.1:0-2803 GCA_036758085.1 Prevotella sp.
TCCAGCTTGAACTCCGAATCACGCTTGCCCTTGTTGAACGACTTGCGTTCCCCTTCGAGCGAGGCGATACGTTTTTCCAGTTTCGCCTTGTCCAGCAGGTCGGTGTTGCCGGATAGCAACGCCATATATTCCGAGAAGTTCATGCCCGATTTCTCGTCCATTGCCCCCTCGTCGATGGTACGCGCTTCCATAGCACCGCTTTTAAGCTGGCTGATGAAAGTCTGCTTGCAGTGCAGGAGGTTGAACTTGTAACTGTCCAGTGATTTTTCCACCGCGTAGATTATTACGTCCACGTTGTTCCCGGCGAAATGCTTGGCTATCTCGTTGCCTGCTCTAACTCCCCGTCCGTCACGCTGTTGCAGGTCGGACGGTCGCCACGGCGTATCAAGATGATGAATTGCCACACACCGTTTCTGTGCGTTCACACCCGTTCCGAGCATGGAGGTGGAGCCGAACAGCACACGCACCGTCCCGGCGTTCATGGCATCTATCACCGCCTTCCGAGCCTTGTCGGTCTTGCACTCCTGAATGAAGCGCACCTCGCTTGGCGGTATGCCGTAGTCCTCCGTCAGTTTGCGCTTGATTTCCGAATAGACGTTCCACCCATCGCCCGGCTGGTAAGTCCCCAAGTCAGAGAAAACGAACTGCGTGCCTTTCTGCGCGTCGTATTTTTGATAATACTCCGCGATTATTTTGGCACAGTGGCTCGCCTTGTTGTCGGGGTGGTCTTCGTAATGCGGGTCTATCATGCGCATGTCGAGTGCCATCTTCCGGGCATAGTCCGTGGCGATAAGCATCTTCGCCTTTTCCTCCGTTTCCGAAAGCGGCAGTCTGCCCAACAGGGTGGCGTCGCCCGTCTTGGCGAATTGCATCAGCTTCTGTATGAAGTCCTCCTGCTCCGGCGTGGGCGGTATGTGGTGCAGTATCTCGTTTTTGTTGGGACGGTCCACGCCCACATCCTCCGCCGTGCGGTAGTCCGTGATTTCATTATAGAAGGCGGCAAGCTCCGGCACTTTGATGAAGTAGCGGAAACGCTCCTTCTGGACCACGTTGTTCGTCACGTTAAATTCAAAATCCGTCGTCTTCTTGGCAAATATCGCCGCCCAAGCGTCGAAACACCTAATGTCCTGCCGTTCCAGCTCCTTCGGGCGCAGGTACTTGAACAGCAGGTACAGCTCAGTCAGCGAGTTGCTGATAGTCGTGCCGGAGAGGAAGGTCGCCCCCAAGTCCTTGCCCGTGCGCTCCTGTATGGTGCGGATAGCAAAGAGCATGTTCAGTGCCTTCTGGCTTCCCTCGCTGTTCCCCAATCCCGCCACACGGTCGTGGCGCGTGTTGAAAGTCAGATTCTTGAACTGGTGCGATTCATCAATGAAAATGTGGTCGATGCCCATCTGCTTGAAGTCCACCACGTCGTCCGTGCGTGACTTTATGGCGTGTTCCACCTTCTCCAATTTCGCTTCAAGGTTATGCTTGCGCTTCTCCAGACCTTTCAGCATCGCCCGCGATACGTTCTTTCCCTGCTGGCGCAGCACTTCGAGGTTTTCCTCCACCGTGTCAAGCTCCGCTTGCAGGATGCGCTGCTGCAACTCCGGCGACTGCGGTATCTTGCCGAACTGGTCGTGCGACATAATGACACAATCGTAGTCGTTGTTCTTGATGTTGTTGAAGAAACGCACGCGGTTGGCGGTCGAAAAGTCTTTCTCCGAAGCGTACAGAATCCTCGCGTTGGGATATGCCGCTTGATAGGTGGCGGCAATCTCCGCAACATTGGCTTTCAGCCCGATAATCATCGGCTTGTGCGCCAAGTTCAGACGCTTCATTTCATGCGCGGCGATGCACATTATCAGCGTCTTGCCGGTTCCAATGGCTAAGCACAATGCGCCTTTCTTCCCTTTATGGAAGCAGGTTTCAATGTACTCGCCGCCGAACCGTACGTACTCGTCTCCAAGTATACGGCTCTCCGTGGTTATTGTCAGTCTATTTATTTCCATGAATTTTGTTATAACATTTCTCGCAAACTGCGATTGTTTTTCTTTGTCGGGCAATCATGAGTTTCTCCCATGCTTCTTTGCCTTTCAAATCTTTGAGCTTGCGGACGTGTATCATTTTCAGATTGTCCTCAGCTCCACAATATTCACATTTATGGGCTTTCAAGCGAGCCATAAGGCTTGTACTCTCCATTCCATAGTAATTGGGCATAATGTGTGCATTGTCAATGCGCGCTTCCTTGTTCAACCTAAATCCACCATGATATAAGGTACGTTCTAACCATTCACCTTTTTTGTTTTGGTATCTTACCGTGAAAATCTTGTCCTTACAATACTTGTTGGCAATCTTTCTTACGGTAGATTCGTACTTTGACGAGAATGTCTTGTACATACTCTCTTTCATGATTCCATAGAAACTGTTGAGAATGTTGACATTGTTAGCAATACAATAGTAGTTGTAGATACCTCTGATTTCTGAATTGTAACGGTTCAGAATTTCAAGGTCGTCATTACTACGAAGATAGGGACGAGAAGTTGACTCCCATACTTCCTTGCCATTTTTGATTACAATGCGCATGGCATCGTAGTCCAGCAGTTTCTTTCTCATTGCCTCAAATGGCAACAATAAGACAACCTTATGGTCAAGGGAGCGAATCGGAATCCCTCTGTAATCCTTTTTCGTTTTGTTTGTACTGCGGACAGTGACTTCAAATCCAAGAAATTTTGCTGTATCATGAGCATTTGTGATAAGTGTCTTCTCGTCTGAAAGTTGAAGTTTCAGCTGTTCCTGCAAGAAGTTTTTAATATCTTCTTTT
>DAIOXG010000413.1:0-2789 GCA_036758085.1 Prevotella sp.
CCGTCTACCGTGCTGAACGGTTCTCGCCGAGCTCTGTAGACAGAGACCGGGCAACAATGCAAACGACTGCAGCTCTTGTCGGCTGCAACTCTTTCATAAAAGAAGAGGAGTTGCCTGAACACACGGCTTTGATTGAAAGTGCTGACATCATTCTCTCTATGGCGAGGGGCAAGGAGGCCCTGGAGATATTGGCGAATGCCGAGCGTCATACCTTGGTAATAAACAGTGCCACGGCAATTGCCAGCAGTTCGCGAAGCCGCATCGACTCGCTGATGAGAAGCAACGGCATTCCGGCTGCTCCACTGCAAGGCGATGAGGGATGGTGGATAAAGCGTGGCGACGAGGCGGCACAGGATAAGGGCGACGTGCGGTTTGCTGCCAACGACAAAGAGAAGCTGGCGGTTATAAACGAATTCTCGAAGCGCGGAATAAGCAATCTCGTAGTAACGGCACACGTTGTAGGGGATCTCGTGAAATTCTACGGCGTGGCGGGAACAGAGTTCTTCTTCACATGCTACCCTACCGACGGCTCGTTTTCTAAATTCGGCGACGAGAAGATTAACGGCGAGGCGCAGCATACAAAGTTCGACACCGAGAGACTTCATGCCGATGCCACAAGACTCGCCAACTTTACGGGAATTTCGGTCTATGGAGGCGACTGCATCGTGCGCACCGACGGCTCTTACGCTATAATCGATTTCAACGACTGGCCGAGCTTTTCTGCTTGCCGCGAACAAGCGGCTGAAGCTATAGCCGGGCTTACTATTAATAAGGTATAAGGAATAAAAAACAACAAGAATATGGCAACTTTTAAAGAGATGCTTCGAGCATCAATGAAATCTAAAGATACTGAAGAATGGCTTGACGTACATTTCACTCGTCCGATAGGACTGGTCTTTACTCTCCTATGGAAACGACTCGGCGTTCATCCCACGGTCATTACCATACTGGGCATGGTGCTCGGAGCTGCTGCCGGCTGGATGTTCTGGCATACGGAGCTATCGTATAACATCTGGGGAATTGTACTCATGATGTTCTCTAACTTCTGCGACTCTACCGACGGCCAGCTCGCACGTCTTACGGGAAAGAAAACTCTCGTGGGAAGAGTGCTCGACGGATTCTCTGCCGACGTTACCTTCTTCTGCGTCTACGTGGCGCTGGCTCTCAGAATGATGGGACAGCCTATGCCAGGAACCGACATGACCTGGGGTATATGGATTTGGGTGCTTGCCTTCATGGCTGGAATAATGAGCCACTCACCACAGTGTCTGCTGTCTGACTATTACCGCCAGATACACCTCTTCTTCCTGCTCGGCAAAAACGGCAGCGAACTGGACAAGTCGGAGGAGCAATGGAAAATATTCAAGTCATTGCCTAAATCTTCCCTCTTCTTCCGCCTCTTCTACTACAACTACGCTAAATACTGTGCTACTCAGGAGCGTCGCTCTAAGCATTTCCAGTGGATGATGCATGTAGCGGAGCGCGAGTACGGCGGAGCGCTGAACATGCCGGCCGACTTGAAAGAGGAATTTCTTGCCGGCAGCCGTCCGCTGATGAAATACACCAACCTGCTCACGTTCAACATGCGTGCCATCGCCCTGTACATTGGTTGCGTGATAAACATGCCATGGCTTTATCTGCTCTTCGAGATTGTAGTCATGAACATCATGTACATCTACATGCATCATGAGCATGAAAAACTCTGTGTACGCATCATGGACATGATAGAAGATAGAAAGGAAGCAGAATGACTAAGGGATTGATTTTTGACTACGGAGGCACTCTCGACACCGGAGGTTGCCACTGGGGAATGGTTCTTTGGCACGCCTATGAGCGAAACGGAGTTCCCGTCAGCGAGGAGCTTTTCAGAAACGCCTACGTTTATGGCGAACGCACCTTGGCGACTAACCGCATCATAATGCCGAATTCTACATTCCGCGACACTCTATCGGAAAAGATACACTTGCAGCTGGAATGGCTCGAAGACAACGGGGCGCTCAATAAAGCGATGATGTACCACGGAGCTATTCTTGACGACGTATATTCGCTGGCTAAACATACTACGGAGGAGTCGGTAAAGGTATTGAAGACTCTTGCCGAAAACCACCCTATCGTTTTGGTAAGCAATTTCTATGGAAATATAAATACGGTATTAAAGGAATTCTCCTTCGACGGAATATTCAAGGACATCATAGAATCTGCCGTTGTAGGAATAAGAAAACCTGACCCAAGGATTTTTGAACTCGGAGTGGAACATCTCGCCATGCAGCCTGAAGAGGTAACTGTCGTAGGCGACAGCTATACTAAGGATATCGTACCGGCACACGCCATCGGATGCCGTACCGTATGGATAAAAGGCGAGGGATGGACTGAAGAAAAGATAGAAAATCCTGTCTCCGACGAGATTATCTCGAACCTGACAGAATTAATTAAATGACAAGACTCAAGGTATTTTTTTTCTTGCTGATGCTCTCTGTCATCAGCATCGACGCACAAACGATCTCGGGTGTCATTGTTGACGAAGCGACCGGCGACAGTATTCCGTCGGTCTCTATCCAATACAAAGGACACGACTTTGCATGGACGAGCAATTCTGGCGGTTTGTTTTCTATAGAACGCCATAATGGATGGTATGCTACATTCAGTGCCGTGGGCTACCACACGCTGCGCATTCTCATCGATGCAAACACGCCTGCCAACATGCGAATTACGCTGAGAAGCGACACTAAGAGCCTCTCGGGGGTTACGGTGAAAGCAAGAAAGGAAAAATACCGCAGAAAAGACAATCC
>DAIOXG010000414.1:0-1055 GCA_036758085.1 Prevotella sp.
GAAAATAACTCTCAAATATTCTTATGTATAAAAAAAATGATTAACTTTGCATTTGTAAAAGTGGAAATATGACAAAGAATCAAATTCCAGAAAGAGAATACAGTCGAAAAGCCCAGTTGTCCAATTATCTGTACGATGTTTCAAAACTGTTGATAAGCGGAGTTGGAATAGGCGGATTATCTCCTCTGATTACAGGAACAGAAATGGGGACATACAATTATATATGTGTAGCATTGGGAGCTTTGGCTGCATTTTCTTTTGCATATTGCGCAAACAAGATATTAAAAGCAAATAAATAAAATATTATGGAACTTCTGACTTTTATATTTTCTATTGCCCTATTGGTAGGCGGAGGTATGGCAATTTGGTTAAACACAAAATCAGGAAAGCATTGGGCAGAAAATTTATAACTGAATTGTCATTCATAAACAAGAATACAATAAAAAGCGGCAAGCTGAACAAAGATTTCAGCTTGCCGCTTTTTTATTAATTCAAAAGAAAAAACTTTTTTCGTTATTTTACCCTCACACCCTCACCAATCACACGCAAACGCCCTGTTTATCGGCATTCTGAGGTGTGAGGGATAGTGTGAGGGGTGTGAGAGTAAACCACCAATGTATATTACTTGCAGTTAGGACACCACGGCTTCAGCTGTTTGAAGAAGTCATTGCCCTTGTCATCAACAAGGATGAAAGCAGGGAAGTCCTCAACAGTAATCTTCCAGATAGCCTCCATACCCAGTTCCGGATATTCCACACATTCGATGCTCTTGATGCAGCTCTGCGAGAGAACAGCAGCCACACCGCCGATAGTGCCGAGATAGAAACCGCCGTGCTTCTTGCAGGCATCAGTAACCACCTGTCCGCGGTTACCCTTGGCAATCATAACAAGCGATGCGCCGTGATCCTGGAACTCATCAACATACGGGTCCATACGGTTAGCCGTGGTCGGTCCCATAGATCCGCAAGGATAACCCTCCGGAGTCTTTGCCGGTCCGGCATAGAGAATAGGATGATCCTTGAAATACTGCGGCATTTCCTCGCCGGCATCCAGAC
>DAIOXG010000414.1:1065-2789 GCA_036758085.1 Prevotella sp.
CATGAGCAATATCGCGAGCCACGATGATAGTACCCTTCAGATTAACGCGGGTGCTGACAGGATATTTAGTCAGCTCCTTGCGCACTGCGTCGATACCCTTGTCGAGGTCAATCTCGATACCCTTTGTTCCCTCGCCCGGTTTGCGCAATTCCTCAGGAATAAGCTCAGAAGGATTAGAATCCATCTTCTCGATCCAAACGCCGTCGGCATTGATCTTACACTTGATATTACGGTCGGCAGAACAGCTAACGCCCATACCGATAGGACAGCTTGCGCCGTGGCGCGGCAAACGAACCACGCGAATATCATGAGCCAGATACTTACCGCCAAACTGAGCTCCGAGTCCAATCTTATGAGCCTCGTCAAGAAGTTTCTTCTCCAGGTCGATGTCGCGGAACGCACGTCCAGTCTCATCACCAGTAGTAGGCAGCGAGTCGTAATATTTGATAGAAGCGAGTTTCACGGTGAGCAAGTTCTTCTCAGCCGAAGTACCGCCGATAACGAAAGCGATGTGATAAGGCGGACAAGCAGCAGTGCCCAAAGACTTCATCTTCTCTACAAGGAACGGCAGCAGAGTGCCCTCGTTCTGGATAGTAGCCTTTGTCATCGGGTAGAAGTACGTCTTGTTAGCCGAGCCACCACCCTTGGCAACGCATACAAAGCGATACTCGTCGCCCTCGGTAGCCTCGATGTCGATCTGAGCCGGCAGGTTGCAACGTGTATTCACCTCATCATACATATTCAGCGGAGCATTCTGCGAGTAGCGCAGATTATCCTGAGTATAAGTATTGAACACACCGAGCGAGAGAGCCTCCTCGTCTTCGAAATCAGTCCACACGCGCTGACCCTTCTCGCCGTGAATGATAGCGGTACCGGTGTCCTGGCAGAAAGGCAAGATACCCTTTGCAGCTGTCTCGGCATTGCGCAGGAACTGTAGAGCCACATACTTGTCGTTCTCCGAAGCCTCCGGGTCGGAGAGAATCTTAGCCACCTGCAGGTTGTGCTCGCGACGGAGCATGAACTCCACGTCGTGGAAAGCCTGCTGCGCCATCTGAGTGAGCGCCTGTTTAGAAACCTTGAGGATTTTCTTTCCCTCAAACTCGCTTACCGACACACCGTCTTTGGTAAGCAGATAGTATTCAGTAGTGTCCTTTCCGAGCTGGAACATAGGAGCATACTTGAATTCTGGTGTTGTTGCCATAATGCTTTGTGTTATTATAATATTGTTGTTGTTATCAGAATTACGGTTACAAAGATACAAATTATTTTGGTTGGAGGATGATTTTAGGGGAAATATTTTTAGGAGAACTGGGAGGAATGGGAGTAATGGGAGAATTGGGAGGACTGATAGGAGCAATAGGACTAATAGGAGCAATAGGACTGATAGAACTGATAGGACTGATAAAATTACGATGCAAAGGTTTACTTTGCATCGTAGGTTTGAAAAACGAGGTATGTGCCGTCGGCATGGAGGGTGAATTCATTGCCGATGGCTTCGTTGAGCGTGCCCTGCCACAGTTGTCGGTAAGCGTAGGAATCCCAACACAAGCCCTCGCTCTTGATTTCTGAACATGATATATTGAAGATGCTCACCTGCTGACGGGGAAAGCTGCTGAAGGTATGTGTGCCGCTCACGGGACGGAAAGAACCATGGTCGGTGAGCATTAGCGGGCGGATGGCAAATTCTTCGAGATAGCGCGGCAAGAGGAAGATGTTGCCGACGG
>DAIOXG010000415.1:0-2784 GCA_036758085.1 Prevotella sp.
TATAATTATCTTTGCAAAAAGTTTCGCCAAGGATTGCCGGTGTGAAATCATTAATTATGATATAGAATAAGGATTATGATAGGAAACCCATTTGTGCTTCGTGGATATGTATCAGATGAATACTTCTGCGACAGAGAGAAAGAGACTACCGACTTGATAGAGGAAATAAAGAACGGCAACAACGTAACCCTGATTGCCCCTCGAAGAATCGGCAAGACGGGACTGGTGCAACATGTCTATGCTCAAGACTCAGTCAAGCAAAATTACTATACTTTCTTAATCGACATATATGCCACCAAGAACCTTGCCGAATTTATCCAGGAGTTGGGTAGGGGCATCTTGCAAAGTCTCAAGCCAAAAGGCAAGAAGGTAGTGGAGTATTTTCTCAACTGTCTTCACTCGCTTCGTTCTTCAGTCAGTTTCGACATGACCGGAAATCCTTCATGGAACGTAGATTTAGGAGACATTACAAGTCCTACAACCACGCTCCAAGAGATTTTCCATTACCTTGAAACCGCCGACAAACCTTGCATCGTAGCCATAGATGAGTTTCAGACCATAGTAAACTACAAGGAAGAGAATGTAGAAGCCATCCTGCGCACTTACATCCAGCATAGTCATAACACAAGTTTTATCTTTGCCGGTTCGCAACGCAACATGATGACAGAGATGTTTCTGAGCCACGCACGACCTTTCTATCAAAGCACCTCCATCAAGACACTTCGCCCGATAGACAAGGAGGTATATGCCGACTTCGCCATTCGCTTGTTTGCAAAGAAAGCCATAAAGCGGGAAATCATCTATCAGATTTATGACCGCTTCGACGGCATCACCTGGTATCTCCAAAGAATGCTTAATAAAATCTATTCCCTCACTGAAACAAAAGCCGCTGCCAACGAGCTGACATCTACTACTGGCGATGAACTGATTTTCTCGCAAGCCCTCGACACTATTTTAGACGAGAGTGCCTTTGCTTATGAAGCCCTTTTGTATCAGTTGCCTGCCAAGCAAAAGGAACTTCTCCTTGCCATTTGCAAGGCTGGAAAGGCTAAGAACATCACTTCATCTGCATTCATCAAGAAATATCATTTGCCATCAGCCAGCTTTGCGCAAGGAGCCATCAAGGGACTATTAGACAAAGATTTTGTTACAGAGAACGACGGTACATACGAACTATACGACAAGTTCTTTGGTGAATGGCTGAAAAAGGGAATGTGAGAAGGAAACAACTTGTTTCTATCAAACGCTGTCGGTATTCCTATCAAACGCTGTCAGTATCTCAATGCTGCACCAAAGGTGCAAGGTAGCTGCACTATTGGTGCCACTATTATATGAAAGTGGCGTTTGGCGTTTATTCTCACCCTCAAAACACCGATAAACAGGGGCTTCAGAGGGTGTGTGTGAGGGTGTGAGGGTAAAAACGCCAAAAAACTTTTTTATTTTAGTCTTACTGAAATTCCTGATTGAATTCTCTTATGAGTTATTGGGGAGACTAAAGACCAGAAGCAAATGCTCAAGATTGGGGAAAATAAAAGATGTGCCATGATGGGGAATCCCATTTATGGCACATCTTGTTGAATAATTATTGTTTTATTGCAAGCTTATTTTCTGCTTAGATATTCGTCAACCTTCTTGGCTGTAGCCTTTCCGCTCGCCATGGCACGCACAACGAGAGATGCTCCGTTGGCAGCATCACCGGCAACAAATACGTTTTCGGCAAACTTTGGCTGCTCCGGTTTGATGAATCCCATGGCGAGGAGCACTAACTCTGCCTTGATAACCTCCGGCTTGCCGGCAGGTTCCATAATCGGTCTGCCGCCCTCAGGGTTAGGCTTCCATGTAATCTCCTGAACCTCCACACCGGTCAGCTTGCCGTCCTTGCCGAGGAAGCGCAGTGAGTTGATGTTCCAGCGGCGCTCGCAACCCTCCTCATGACTCGAAGTAGTCTTCAGAGTGCGCGGCCAGTTAGGCCAAGGGTTGTTAGGATCCTCCGGACCAACAGGTGGCTTTGGCATAATCTCAATTTGAGTAACACTCTTGCAACCCTGGCGGTGGGCTGTTCCGATACAGTCGCTGCCCGTGTCGCCGCCACCGATAACCAATACGTTCTTGCCCTTGGCAGTAACGAGTTCATCCTTAGAAAACTCTGCCCCGTCGAGTATGCGGTTTTGTTGCGACAGAATGTCGAGAGCGAAGTGAACGCCCTTCAGTTCACGTCCCGGAATCTTCAGGTCGCGAGCCGTAGGAGTACCGGTAGCTATGATATAGGCATCAAATCCGTCGGGCAGTTTCGTAACGTCAATAGCCTTTCCGAATTCAAACGTGATGCCCTCCTGTTTCAGGATATTCAGTCGGCGGTCGATAATCGCCTTGTTGAGCTTAAAGTTCGGAATACCGTAGCGTAGCAGACCACCTGCGTTTTCATTCTTGTCGAAAACCGTTACGCTGTATCCCATCTGGTTCAGTCTTGTAGCGCTTACGAGTCCCGAAGGTCCGCAGCCTATAACGGCAACCTTCTTGCCATTTCGTTCCGGTATGTTCACCCTCACGTAGTTCTCCTGGAAGGCATGCTCCGTTATTGCCGCCTCATTCTCGCGGTTAGTAGTCGGTTCATGCTCCGTAAGGTTCAGCACACAAGCCTTCTCGCAGAGAGCCGGGCAGATACGTCCGGTAAATTCCGGAAAGTCGTTAGTGTCGTTAAGCAGTCGGTAAGCCAGTTCCCAGTCGCCTTTATACAGGGCGTCGTTCCATTCCGGTGCCTTATTGCCCAGCGGACAAGCCCAG
>DAIOXG010000416.1:0-2776 GCA_036758085.1 Prevotella sp.
TTGCGGATGCTGAGATTAAACCCAACATAGCCTGATCCGGGTAATGCCGGCGTAGGTAATTTACAGAAATTCCCCTTTATTCAGTAAAAAGTTTTCTGCCTTGACCTGACGAGAGACAGGGCGGGGCGGAGTGTAAACAGGTAACAACCAAAATGAAACAAATCAATGGCGTGGCAATGGCTGCCGTGTGCGTGTTGTGCGCACAGAATGCACTTGCCGAGCAGAAAGTTGACACCGTAAGCGTGCATCAGCTCAATGAGGTGGTTGTAAAGGCAGTACGTGCACAGAAAAATGCACCGTTTGCCGTGGCAAACATCAAGAAATCAGAACTTCAAAACTTTGCAACAACAGGTAAGGAACTGCCGTTCCTCTTCTCACGCACACCGGGCATCCTGGCTTGGAGCGAGACCGGAACTGGCACCGGAACTACCTATATGCGCATGCGTGGAGTGGGCGACAGCCGTATCAACGTTACGGTTGACGGTGTGCCTCTCAACTCGCCTGAAGACCAGTGCGTGTTCTGGGCTAACATGAACAGCTACGCCACTCTCATGGGCAGCGTGCAGATACAGCGCGGTGTGGGAGCATCAACAAACGGCGACGGAGCTTTCGGAGGTTCGGTGTCTCTGCAGACTGCCGCTCCTTCTTCTAAGCCTTTCGGTGAAATCACCGGCTCTTTCGGGTCTTACAATACTTATAATGCTGGAGCAAGCTTCTCTACTGGTTTGCTCTTCAACCATCTCATCTTCGACGGAGCTTACCACGAGACTGCTACCGACGGATTCGTTGACGGCACTCGCGGACGCTCGGGTTCTTACTACGGCGGACTGACCTGGCTGGGAAACAAATTCCAGATTCGCTATAAGAATATCGGCAACTACGAAAAAACCGGACAGGCTTGGAACTATATCGCCGGACCTAACGGAACGGAGTCGTATAAGGAAATCTGGGATATGGGACTCGGACGCATGAACGACCTCAACGGTAAATACAACGAGGTGAACGGAAAATACGTGTTCACTCCTTACACCTACCGCGACGGACGCAAATGGGACCGTACTACCGACAATTTCTATCAGAACCATAATATCCTTTCTGCCACATGGCAGCCTTCAGACCACTGGAGCCACAACTTCGCCCTGCACTACACCTACGGACAGGGATACTACAAGGATTTCCGCGCAAACAAGGCTCTGTCTAAGTTTGGTATTTATGAGACCAACGAGAAGGGCAAGGAACTGAAGACCGATGCCGTAAGACGCAAGGGACTCACGCAGAATGCCTACGGACTGGTTTACAACGTGAACTTCAAGACTGACTCCTGGGACGTTATCGCCGGAACGAGTCTTCAGCAGTTCCGCGGCAGCCACTGGGGATATGTTACTTATATCAAGGACGAGGCGCTGGAGAAGAAATACTTCGACCAGAACGGACGATACAAATATTATGATTCCGACGCAAAGAAGGATGACTACAGCGCATTCCTGAAGGCTACATACACCTTCTGTCAGAACTGGAACGTATTTGCCGACCTGCAGTATCGCCACGTGCGCTACACTACCGACGGACAGAACGACAAGTTCTACTGGAAAGAAAACGGTGGATATACGGCTCAGCTGCTCAACGTGAACGACAACTTCAACTTCTTCAACCCGAAGGCTGGTATCTCTTATACCAACGGCGGACATAAGGCTTACGCTTCTGTTGCCATGGCAAACCGTGAGCCGGAGCGCAACAACTATACCGACAACGGCAACTATCCTTACCCGAAGGCTGAAAAGGTTATCGACGTGGAGGCAGGATATCAGTTCAACGGCTCCAACTGGCATGCCGGAGCTAACTTCTACTACATGAACTACGACAACCAGCTCGTGCAGACTGGCGAACTGAGCGACATCGGCGAGAACCTCACTACAAACGTGAAGAAGTCTTACCGCATGGGTGTAGAACTTTCTGCCGGATGGGCTCCGCTGTCATGGTTGAGCGTTGAGGGTAATGCAGCCCTCAGCAAGAACAAGATTAAGGACTTCGACGAGTATGTGTCTGCCGTTGATGCCGACTGGAACGACATCGACCCTGTACACAACCACTACAGCAACTCTACTCTGGCATATTCTCCAAGTGCTATCCTCAACGGATTCCTGGATTTCCACCACAAAGGATTCAGTGCTACATGGCACACAAACTTCGTTAGTAAGCAGTATCTCAACAATTCAGAATTCAGTTCGCTGCCTTGCTTCTCGCAGTCTGACCTCAGTTTGGCTTATCAGAGCAAGGTTACAAAATGTGGATTCAAGAGCGTAAAGATTGGTCTTGACTTCAACAACATCTTTGCCCGCCACTATGCTATCATGGGTTACGACTATGGAACTTACGTAGGTGGAACACGTGGCACATGGCTCTCTTACGTTCCTGCTGCCGGCTTCAACGTGATGGGTCATCTAACTCTTAGATTTTAATTGACTTGATATTATATGTGATAAAATGTCGGAGCCCTCGCGAGGGCTCCGGCATTTTCTGCCTATATGTCCTATAGGTCTTATTAGTCCTATTAGTCCTATTACTCCTATTACTCCATTAATCAAGAAAAAATGCAACAATTCCTCCTCACCCATTGGCTCGACATCTTCACCACTCTTTTAGGCCTTCTTTACATCTGGCTCGAATATCGCGCCCACATCGCCCTGTGGCTCGTAAGCATCATCATGCCCGCCATGGACATCTGGCTCTACTGGACCCACGGACTTTACGGCGATGCCGGAATGGCGGCATACTA
>DAIOXG010000417.1:0-2756 GCA_036758085.1 Prevotella sp.
GAAATTGTTGATTGAATGTATGTGTGATCCGCATGGGGTCACCTATAGAATATGGTAACTATCTGATTGTCAGCTTTCTTTACTTATTAGATGCAAAGGTAGGTAATTTTTTGGTAACACGTAAACCATTTTATAAAATAGTTTACGGTTTAACATTTTTTAGACGGTTAACGAAAGTGAAAAGAATTTGGTCAGTTGACCAAGAAAACGTATCTTTGCATCGCTTATTAGTAGTCGCGCACTGATAACGATACAAACAGAAGGAAAAGTATACTCTCTATATACTATGAGTCCCTATCCAAAGTTCGAAGCGCGACACGAACGGCGGATAGGGACTTCTTTTTTCCCTATCCAGACATAGAGGTTAAATCCGTGCGGTCCTCTTCGGACTATTACCATCCGATATATAAAACCGCTCTGTCTGGTAGTTTATATTTATGTTTGGAAATCCTGCGCTGTCTTAACGTTGACAACAGGTGCCCATCTTCCGAAAGGAATCCCAAACATCTATGAAACAAACCTTATGGGCATTAAGGAACTATGCAGGCCTTTGCAAATCGTGTTTCCGCTTATATATAAGTAGGTAATAAAAAAAAGGAACACATTGCAGCTGTCGTCTCATATAGAGATGGGCATAAAACGTGATATGCACTCATGGTTATAGGAATGGTTATATGATATTTTTATTTGTGAATTAGTTTTGAATGTTTTTTAGAAAGGCAGCCATCCGTGAGGACAGCTGCCTTTCTTGTTTCTACTCTTCCTGCTTTATCCAAGGATATAAGTACTACCCTACAAGTTGCTGACGGTCGGGAGACTGCTTGTTCTGGTTCTTCTCCAAGATAATGGAGCGCAGTTCCTTGATGATGCCTTCCTTGACGAGCAGCTCTGTCTCGTACTTCTTCTTAAGCTCGGAGACGTCGGGATGGTCGGTGACGAACATGGGTTCTTTGCCGCGGATAAGCCATTCGGCTGAGATTTCGGGGAAGAGACACAGTATCTTCTCGATAAAATCCAATTTGGGAGGCTGAGTGCCATTGCAATAGTTTATGACTGTTGCAGGCCTTAGAGCGAATTTGTCAGCAAGACCACGAGCCGAGATGTTGTAATGTTGGCGTATGGCTTCGAGGCGTTCAATAATGGTTGTCATAGCTGTAAAATGTTTATGAATGTTTTCGTATGTAAAATTAGTTAAACAAACGTATGTTTTTGATACGTTTTCTTGGTCACATGACTATGTTTTCGTACCTTTGCATCTGTAAAACGGTTCACAACCGTTACATAAACGGATTTATTATGCAAATATACAAATAATATGGCAAAGTTAGTAAATAAAACGAAAATAATTGTGCCAAAGGAACAAATTTCTGTGCTGATGGCACGTTTCGGCTACAAAAGAACAGCCGTATACAATGCGCTCGCCTACCGCTCACAGTCGAGTGTGGCACAGAACATACGCAAAATGGCCTTGGACTCTTTAGGGGGGAAGAAGGTCAGATTACCGATGTTCGAAGAAGAATAGAGAAAGCTGACTATCAGATATTAAAGCAATTTGTATTATGCGGAAGCGTCCGCATTAACCATAAGGTTACGCTGCTGGTGCGTGAGCATAGGTAGCTTTTATACAGAAAACTTAAAAATCAACGCTATGCTGCAACTTTTCACGACACAGACCTATCAAGATAGGGTTGACGAAATGTACGGGCTGCTCATGAGTGACGGGGAGTGTTCGCTGAGACTGTTTGAGTGGCGCATGAGACGGATACACTGTCTTAACTTAAAGATTAAACAACGCTCCGCTGACATGGGTCGGAAGGAGGAAATATACTAAGGATATGTTTTGGAAGAAGAAACAAGACAAGAAAGAGACTTGGAGCAAGCCCGCAAGGACGGGGAAATGGAGAAGCACAAAGTCACTGAAGGACAAGCTCGACAGAGTAATGAGCCTTTATATAAGGCTTCGCGATGTTGACAAGAATGGATATTTCAGATGTCCGACGTGCGGAAGAATACTCCCCTTCTCCAAAGGCGACTGCTCCCACTTGTGGGGACGCGCTCACATGAACACGAGATATGACCCGGACAACATGGTGATGGAATGTGCATACGACAACCGCATGAACAGCTCACATCTGTTAGAACTGAGCAAATACTTTGAGAAGAAGCTTGGCACTCAGAGGTACGAACTGCTGAGGGTGAAGCATAATCAGAGCAAGAAATGGTCGAACTGGGAGCTGGAGCAACTCATTGAGTACTACAGCAAAGAAACAGAACGACTGAAAAAGGAGAAGAATTACGAAGTGTGGCGCGACAAGGTGTAAGGGTCGCGAGGCACGAATGGGAATGAAAGTAATTTCGTACGTCATAATTAGTTTTTAGCTATTATTAGACATTATGTGTAGCAGCGGCTACAGTTATACTCATAATTTTTCCTGCTGGTGCGTGAGCATAGGCAGTTTTTTACAGGAATCGGGAGTGTGGCTGCTGCTTGGGTAGTGCAGATGTAAGACAGGATACCGATGTAAGGGTTCGATTCCCTTTACTCCCACTATTATTAAACCAAATGACAATGGAGAAGGAATATGTATTGGAAAAGATACGAGAGTTGATGTCCGACGATTCGAAGAGACCGATGGGCGTGGACTTCGTGAAACTGAAAAATGCCGTGCAGACTGACTTGAGTAAGTTGTTGAACAAGCTGTATGAAGATGGCGAGATTAACTACTTCAAGACGCTGAACGGAGTGACAATCTATT
>DAIOXG010000418.1:0-2739 GCA_036758085.1 Prevotella sp.
CAATTATGAAGAAAGTAATCCCATGTCCTATTAATGAAAAGGACTTATGCAGCGACATGCTGTTTGAAGGACTGTTCGACAACGATGAATATTGTGAGAACAAGTTTGGCACAGTCGTAGGCTTCATTAATGGAGGTGTAGCCAAGCTAATGTACAGCTTCAACAGCCATGTTGTTTTCCTTGAAGTGCTCGACAAGACTCTTGACAAGGGAATACTTAAGCAGGTAAGTCAATGGCTTAAGAGTGTTGAGGAATCAGTCAACGACAATGCCATTGACGGCAGCACAAGTCTTAAGACCGTTTGTCTCATGGTTAACAACACATGTACAATATCATTTCATTACGTCATTAACAACTAAAAAATATACAGCTATGGCAAAGTACGAAGTATTGATAATCGAGACCTTATGCAAAAGGGTTGAAGTTGAAGCAAATGACGAGCACGAAGCAAAGGCAACCGTGAATCACATGTACCGCACAGGAGACGTTATCCTAACGGCTGATGATTTCGACAGCTATAATTTGGAGTGCTTAGGAATGTGTAAGAATAAAAAATAGAAGCATTATGACAGCACAGGAATATCTCGAAGCAAAGTTAGGGGAAATGGCAAGCCAAGACCCCAACTTTCGCGAGCGTTATGAGGACGAGCAGAAGTCTATGAACGATTGCATCCGCTATATCACACAACAGGCGCAAAAACAAGCTGTTAACGGTTGTGCAGCAATATCGGATGATGAAGTTTTGCAAATGGCAGTCCACTACTATCAGGAGAAGGACGTTAACCCCACAAAGGATTACACGCCAAGAACAGAGATAAAGACTTCAAAGACAGAGAAGCCAAAGCAGGAGGTGAAGCCTCAGCCAGTACTAATCCCCGAGTCAAAGGCGAATAAAAGGGCGAAGAAAAAGGCAAAGAAAGGCTCGGACAATTCACTACAACTTGATTTATTTGAAGGAATGTAATATGAAACCACGCAACAAGATAGAACAAGAGGTTGTTAACCTCTCACACAAGTTAGGCGAGATAGGCAAGCGTGACAACGCTCGCCTACTCCGCAACACATACGGCTCTTGCAAGTACGAGGATATGTACAACCGTTGCTATGCCGTTATCAACCAGTCCTACAAAGGTTGGCAGGTACTTCGCTACTTCCGTATCGACCGTCACGGCAAGCGTGATATATCCTACTGCACTTGGGAAGTCTTCCAACTTTGGAACAAGGTAGGCGAAAAGCAGATACTTATAGCACGTCAGCGAGCTTTCCATTATTACGTAGACGCTTTTCTCCTTTCCTCTCCAATGGAGATACGTCAAAACCCACAATACAGCAAATCATGGCTGCACTTCACCGACGTAGGCTTTTCCTACATGTACGACAAGTCCGTTAATGGCACATACAAGTATTGCGACAGTCTTATACCTACCAACGAGCGCAAGCAATGGTATCGTTTCCTGTCCGTAGACAAGTTTGCCGAGACTATCCTTAAGCAGCGTCACGAACTTGCCGAGTACATGCTTACCAACAACATACTTGACAAGGAATACATGCAAGCCATACGCATTATGTTCCGTCACAACTATGTGCCGATGAACGAGGGACACACGGCATACAATCTCTACTTCGATATGCTCCAAAACATGAAGTATATTGGTTGCGACCTCAGTAACCCACACTTTGTGTGTCCAGAGAATCTGCTTCACACTCACGATTGGGCGATGCAAGCAGCCACGGCACTTAGAGCCAAGAACGAGGCAGCAGCCGGCAGGGATGCAGAGCTAAAACGCATCAAGCAGGAGATTGCCTGTGACGAGGAATACGTCAAGGCTCACAGCTGCTACTTCGACATGACCATTAGCGACAACCTAATCTCATGCCATGTACTACAGTCCGTGCAGGAGTTTTACGAGGAGGGCACAGCGATGCACCATTGCGTATACGCCAACAGGTATTATCAGAAGCCCAACTCCCTTATCCTTTCCGCACGTATCGAGGGCAAGCGTATTGAAACCGTTGAGGTAGACCTACAGCAGATGAAAGTCGTGCAATGCTATGGAGCATGTGACAAGTACACTATCTACCACGACCGTATTGTTAATCTCGTTAACGGCAGCATGAATGTTATTAAACAGTATATGAACAATAATAAACAACAAGCAGTATGAAAAAGCAGAAATTCACATTCTCTTTCCCCATGTCGGGAGAGACAATCACAAAAGAGTTTAACCTACTCGCAGTTAAGGACGCGACCGTTAAGTATCTCCGCAAGCAGTCTGAAGTACGTGGAGATATTTGTCTTGTCTCTGATGAAAAAGGCGAGATAGTAGCAATGGCACACATCGACGACAACATGAAGGTGAAGTTCTTCACCGAAGACGACAGCGTTTCAGACATAAAAGCCATTGGGGATATTTCCCCCGAAATGAATTTGTCTGTTCGATAAATATTATTAACTTTGCATCAATTAAAACCTTTAGCCCTCGCTAACACGGTCAAAGCAAAAATATGAGAAAGTCTATTGATACTTATGTTCAGTCAATCGCTCACGACGATAAGTTATACATTATTGAGAACGGCATGACCGTTGCGGAGTACATCATCAATAATGCAGAGAACGGAACAGGTTATTATGAGTTCTTCGATGATTCCGAACTTGAAAGTAATGAACCATCTAAAGAACAGATTGATGAATTGAAGGAATATCTGAATAACAATTACAGTTATATTCCCGAATAGTTA
>DAIOXG010000419.1:0-2730 GCA_036758085.1 Prevotella sp.
AATGCCTATCGCGACATCATCAATGCTATAAATACAGCCATAAAGGATGGCTATGCAGAGGGAAGAGCCAAGTGGATGGAAGAAGGTAAAAGAGTGCGCAACCTCGAAATTGCAAATAATATGCACAAAAAAGGCCTTGCCATTGCCGACATCTCTGAGCTGACCGGATTGTCCATTGAAGATGTTGAACGAGCCATCCATTTTTGAGACAACGGATTGCGGAACGGCAATCGTTCTGTAGGCCACTTTTCCACAGGCATTCGTACAATACAACCACACACAAAGTTGCAAAAACAGCTCGCCAGACAGAAATAATACTTCTGTCTGACGAGCTGTTTTCAATTCAGGCAACTAAAGGGGCCACTTTCTTTATTTGCTGAAAGTGACACTGTCTACATGGTCGTTAACATAGATATGTGTCTATGTCTTTCCATTCGCCACCATTGATGCGAGCCTTCACCTCGAAGTCGTGTTTGAGTTCGATGCCCGCTGGTGCTTTGGCTACTATAAGGCGGTCTTTTGCCGTCATGGAAAGTGCGAGTAGGCATAATGCCAATGTTGTCTATATTCTATTCATACTGTTTTTTCTTTTAATACGAATGAGGAAAGCTGTTTTCTTATGTCATTTTTCAAAAAAAGGCAGTATTGTCTCTCAATATTTATTTGTATATTTGTGGTCTAACCAATACGACAAGGCAATGAAATCTGAGAAACAACAGCAGACAGCAGCCGCAGCCTTCGCCAAGAAATGGGAGGGTAAAGGTTACGAGAAAGGTGAGAGCCAGACCTTCTGGATTGAACTCCTCACCGAGATATTCGGTGTGGAGGACCCTTCCACGTTCATTCGTTTCGAGCAGCAGGCACAGCTCGACCATACCTCTTTCATTGATGGAATGATTCCATCCACCCATGTCCTGATAGAGCAGAAGTCACTGGGCAAGGACTTGCGCCAAGCCATCAAGCAGAGCGATGGCTCACTGCTCACCCCTTTCCAGCAAGCCAAGATAGAGCAGACAGCCCAAGCCATCCTGGATGCTCGCAAGCTCTACCCCGACTCTTCCCTTGCAGAACTCTACGACCCTACGCTCATGCCCAAGGAACTCTTGCAGGCGCATCGCCAAAACGACCGTGCCGTGATGACAGCCTACGGCTTCTCCACCAAAATGACGGAGAGCGAGTGCGTGGCAGAACTGTTCAAGCGATATGCGGAGCTGGTGAAATAATAGAATAATCCTCAGATTTCCATATATGTAACTAACAATAAGAAAAAGGAATGGCTATGATAAGCCATTCCTCTCTTTACGCATTGGCAATGTTAGTCCGTATTAATGGACTTGCATTGGTTCATAATCTTCTAAGCCATCCTTTTCCTTGTCGAGGTTTTTCATGCCTTCGGCAAAATTGGCATTGAACAATGCTGATGGCATAATTCATGGATAGTTTAACGGCTTTTCCACTGATTCTTTGGTCGTCTTATAGAGGGGGGGGGTACTTTTTGAGAGTAGCAAGTGTCTCTAATATAACTCGTCTAAAGAATGTTTTAGTCAAACATAAACGATATAAGTTCAGCTTAGGCTGCTGTGCTTATATCGTTTTATTACTTGAAGTTATACGTATACCACTCATCCGAATCGTATTCTTATTAAAACCAAATTAAAGATAAGAATCAATCATAATGAAGCAGAAAGTACTATACATGGCTGCATTGATGCTCCTCTCGTCTTCCTTCGGCATGGCAAAGAAGAAGGTGGAGGATCCGGAGATTACCAAGTTGAAGGCCAAGATTGAGAACGTGATGAGCCAGGTGGACAAGCAGCCCGACTGGCTATACTCACGTTTGCAGATGTACTGGAAGACAAATGCCTCAGACGTGTTTGTCAATGGTGAGTCATTTGCTCATCCCGGGGGAGAACGTGCTGCAGAGCCTACGGTAAAGTATAATGGACTCCGTGGCATGGAGTCGCTGTACAACCGTCCGAAGCTGGAGGACATCGTTCCTTACGACGACGATGAGCAGGGCAGCGTGACCTACGTCAACAAGGCAACAGGCAAGATGGAGAAGGCTTCTCCTGCCAAGACGGGATGCAACATCGCCGGCGTGAACCGCCACATCATAGGCATCGCCCGCGATGCCGCACGCATCTATGCCGCCACGGGCGACATGCGCTACGGACAGATGGCGGCTAAGGTTTTTGATGTCTACATGAAAGGCATCGCCTGTCGCAATGTGCCTGTCGACCTCAACCACGGCCATCAGCAGACCTTGGTGGGCATGACTACCTTCGAGGTAATCCACGAGGATGTCATCAACGAACTCACCCAGATGTACCCCCTCATCAAGAATCTCGTGAAGGACGACCAAGCTGTCATCGAGTCGGGATTCAAGAAATGGGCGGAGAACATCATTGCCAATGGCGTGCCTCACAACAACTGGGACTTGTTTCAGGCTGACTTCATCGTGAAGATTGCCTTGGTGCTGCAAGACAACCAGGCCTACGCCGACGGCAAGGGCAAGCAATACTATCTCGACTACGTGGTCAATCAGAACAGCATCCGCCAGTGGAGCATGAACAAGCTCATTGACTTCGGCTTCGATGCAAAGAGCAAGACTTGGTATGAGTCGCCGGGCTATAGCACCACGGTACTGGGCAGCATCTGCGATTTCGCAAATATGCTCGACGAGAAGGCTGGCATCGACCTCTTCAAGCAACGGCCTGTCTTGGTGGATGG
>DAIOXG010000420.1:0-2706 GCA_036758085.1 Prevotella sp.
GACAAATAGCGGTTCATTATCGTTCCGCCCCAGTCCATCGAAGCCACTGCATTGCGGCAGAAAGGATGCAAGGTGAGTTCGAAACCTTCTTTCTTGGCATGGTGTTCTGTGAAGAATACATTCTCAGATGCTAACACTGCCTCGCTCGACACATAGTTAGGGAACATTCTCTCCCACCCTCTCGGCAAGGTGCAGCCGTGGAAGATACACTGAATACCGTAGTCGTTGGCATCGCTAAGGATATCCTCATAGAGTTGCATGGTGTGCTGTTTGTCGCCGCCGAAGAAGTCCACCTTTATGCCTTTCACTCCGATGCTCTTCATCCATGCCATCTCTTTTTTGCGTTCTATCGACTTGTCCATACAGTTGTGCGGTCCCTGTGGGGCATCATTTTCCGTTCCGTTACTGTTGTACCACAGCATCAGATGTACGCCCTTGCTCTGTGCATAGCGACTGAGTTCGGCTATACGCTCCCTGCCAGTCTGGTCATCCCAGAGTCCGTCGACGAGTATATATTCGTAGCCCATAGCTGCCGAGAGGTCAACAAACTGCTTCTGGTCATTGTAGTTTGCCGAATTGTCCTGCCATATCAGCCAGCTCCATGTGTAGCGTCCTGGTTTGTATGGTTCAGACGGTTCGTAGAGCGGATCGACTACATCATACGGAATTGTCGTTTCCACGATAGGTTTCAAGGTCTCGCCCACTGTGATTGTGCGCCATGGTGTACTTCCCGGCAGGGCGAAGACGGCATTATTGGACCCTATACCGTCACATTCTTCCTTCATCGGGAATGCAATTTCATAGCCTTTCTCCTTGTCGTAATCGGCGATACGGCAGCCCGGATAGCTACTTCTTGTTCCGGTCTCGCTGACAAGTGCCCATCCGTCGTTGCCTATATGAAAGAGGCACGGGAAGGTATAGCCCCTGCCGTATTTCGACTTTGCCGTGAGCGGTGCGTCGGGTGTATATTCCTCCTCGTAGCTCGGTTTGGTGCGTTTCCATCCTATCATAGGGTCTGACTGTGGCGAAAGGAACGTGGTGGTCTGCTCGGGCAGTTGGAAGGCAGTAGCTTCCTTATATATAATAATGTGGCGGTTGTCGCCCTGTTGGCGAAACGAGTAGCGGAAGGCTACATCATTGTTGGAAACATTGAAGGTGACGGTCATCGGAATATTCTTCCCGTTCACGTATGTTACGTTCATCTGGTTCGCCTCGTAGTCTACTGCCGATGTCTTGGTGGAACGCATCTCATAATGCTTACTGATTTTTTCTGTCGCAGCAGACTCATACTTCAGGTTCTGCGAGAAGTCGCCAAGACTGCTTTCGAGTCCGAGTCTTGATGGAAGTATCATTTTCTTTCCGTTGTAGTCTACGGTATAGAAAAGTTTTCCGTCAGTATCCTCTGTCGTAACAACAAGTTTCCCGTCAGGTGATTTAACAACATTCTTCTCCGCCCATGCAGTCTGCGAGCATGCTGCAATCAGCAGAGAAGCAGCAATAAGTTTGTTTGTCGTCTTCATTGAATATGATAAATAGTTAGTAATTCTTAATTTACAGGTGCGAAGATAGTGATATTTGTACAAGTATCGGTATTTTTATCGTTAAGAAAGGGCAACATATTGTGATATACGTAATAAAATGCTAACTTTGCAGTGCAATTCACAAACAAAAGGTATTATGAACGTAAAAAGATTAATCAGGAATTCAGTATTCACACTGTCGTTTCTCGCCTTGGGCGGCACTGCCATGGCAGGAGAAGGAGACACGGTGACAGTGTTCAACAGCGTAAGGTTCTACGACGGCTATCTCGTTGAGAATAACCCCGACGACCCTACCCTCGACGGTATTCTGCGCCATCGCACATCGCTCTATGCAGTGAAGCTCACCGACGAGCAACTGAACATGATGGGCGACAAACTGCAGATGAATGTTTGGGTGCAGGCTTGCTGCGACAACTACGACCGCATCGGAAACATCAACCTTGCCTTTGTGCCTAAGGGACAGGAGAGCTACAAGATTGACTACAACAATCCGGAGAACAACGTGCCGCGTATTGAGATAGGCCGTTTCATCACTCCGTTTATGAACAAGAACAAGAAGCCGGATACGGTGCCGTACACTTACGACGTGCCTTACCTCAGCTATATCTTCCGCGACAAGGAGATTCGCGAGAAGTATGACATCTGGGTGGAGTACGAACTGTTTGGCGTGCCGTATGCTGCACATACACAGATTTCCGGTTGTGCCGGCAGAAGCGATGTGTTCCTCGGAACTCTGAAGTTCTCTTCACAACCTGAGAACCGTGGCGTGGAGACCGACAAGGACGTGCTCGTACCTATCGTGATTAAGAATCCGGAATATATCGCCCACAATCTGAACAACTACAACGAGAATGCCACCGACACTCTGGGCAAGACGGTGAAGACTTACGAGTTTGAGGTTCCGAAGGATGTACAGAGCGGTATGCTCGTGCTCATTACTTCAAACCACGGTGCAAACTCTGGCGGCGAGGAGTATAACCGCCGTTGGCACTATGTTTATTACGACGGCAATGAGGAACCGATACTTACCTACAAGCCGGGAAGAACAAGCTGCGAGCCTTTCCGTAAGTATAACACTCAGAGTAACGGTATCTATGGCGTATGGAAGAAGAGCGACGCATCATGGCAGTCGTTCAGCAACTGGTGTCCAGGTGACATTATCGAC
>DAIOXG010000421.1:0-2699 GCA_036758085.1 Prevotella sp.
CTCGCAAGCGTGAGATAGAGGGCCTGCAAGAGGCGATGGAAATCTATGATTTGTCAGAGGGGTACATCATTACGCTGAATGAGAAAGAGGAGCTTACCGTGGATGGTAAGACGGTGCATATAATTCCTGCTTGGGAATGGATGCTGAAGTAATTTTCTTTTAGCGGGAAGGTGATAGAATAAATTTTAAGAGCGGAAGAACTACTGTTAATCCAAGTTGTTGTTCTTCCACTCTTTGCTTTTGTTTCTGAGTACTTCGCTTACAGGCTTCCATTCCTTCCTACATATTTAAAATGTGCATTTTTTGCCGAAAAATCATATTAATGGGAATTTTCAACTATTGCCGTAAATGTTCTGCTTAGCCTATAAAAGTTCTATTCAAAGCCTTGTATTTGTTCTGTTTTGCGGACTAAAATTGTTAAACCACAGATAAATCTATGTTCTAAACTTTAGAACATAAGTTCGATACTTTAGAACATAGATTTATAGGCTAAAGAAAACATTTACTTCCCTTTCTGTAGAAGTGTTACTTAAAGAGTACTGTTGTGCCATAAGCAGGCATTTTTGCAGCATCGGCATTTATAAGAACAGCATAAATACTTATAAAATCAGCATTTATAAAAAGCAATATGTCGAAAACAAGAGTCTTATTACTTTACGCCTCCTGAATCAACGTTTTCCCTAAAAAGTGAAAAGGCCATCCTCACGGACAGCCTAATACATTTATACAAAAACATTATGAATTCTTTATTATTAGCGAACAAGATTCTACTTTATCAAAATCAATATATCTATCTAAAAGCTTCAAACAGTTAATTCGTAAGACCGGCCGCTGCCTGAGCCTTGCGACACTTGCGCTCACAATAGCGTTCGCACTGTGCACAAATGTCGTAGCCTAACATGGCACCCAAGATAAAGTCTTCTTCGGGTGTCAGTTGGCTGAGAGGTTTGTTAACCATCAGACGGATAGCATCCAGACACTCAGGCTTGCCAAAGAACAAGTTCAGTCGACCATTGCCCACAGGCTGAACGATATAACTGATGTTCTGACTTTGCAATCGGGTTATGGCAAAAGACTCAAATCGCTCGTTGAAGGTGAAAAGCACCATGCGGCGCACATCTTTTTTATATTCATATATATGATTCATCAGAACCTTCATGTCCGTTGGCATCACTTCTTTCTGTTGCATAATATCCGTCTGTTAGTTACAAAAATGACTGTGTTACAGGAGCATTCTCCTATTCCGCATTACATTAAAGCGAAGGCTTAATGGCCTCAAGCCATGCATCAATGCGTTCCTCGGTCTTATCGTCCTCGTTGACATCGTCAAGAGCAAGACCTACGAATTTTCCATCTACAACTGCATCGCTGTCATCGAAAGTATAACCCTCTGTCGATACTCCTTCGAGAACATTGGCACCACCCTCTTTGGCAGCATCATAAAGTTCCTTCATTCCGCCACAGAAGGTATCAGGATAAGACTCAGCATCGCCACAACCGAAAAGAGCGACCGTCTTGCCGGAAAGACCTGCTGACTTCAACAGGTTGATGCCATCATACCAGTCGTCCTGCAACTCGCCTGCTCCCCAGGTGGAAGTTCCCAAAATAAGGTTGTCATGATCTGAGATGGCGGCCTCATCGATGCTGGATACATCTACTGCACTGGCGCCCAACTTACCGGCTATTGTCTCTGCTATGCTCTGGCAGGTTCCTGTGGAAGAGCCATAAATTACAATTGTTGATTTCATACGCTATAATTACTTTAGTTACATTATTTCTTGTTTACGGCTGCAAAGATACGACGATTTTCCCAATGCCGCAATACCTAAAAATAATGGTTTGGCATGAATACCTACATATAATGACTCGACTTTGGCTGGTTCTATCAACAACAAAAAAACTGCGGACAGATTGCTCTGCCCGCAGTTCTCCTCATATAATCTCTCTCTTACTTTACATAAAAGTCTTACTTGATGCCACGATTTACGAGAGTGACGTTCAGCAACATCAGATACTTGCGATACTGAGTGTTTGAAAGGATGACGTGCATGTACTTCAAGTCCTTGTTGATAGCCTTGTCGATCATAGCCTTGCGGTCGTCACCTGCTGCTACGGCAGCATTCATCATATCTGCAGTGAAGTTCTTGTGTACATCAGCTACAGCCTCAACCTGGTCGATGTTCAAACCGAGAGCATCAGACAAGCTGTTCATGTTTACATTCATGTTGAAAGCAGCTGTTGCTGTTGTTGCACTTGCATTCTCATCTGCTGCAAAAGTAGTTGTCATACTGAACAATGCTACTGCCAAAATCATCAATTTCTTCATAATCTTTTTACCTTTCTTTTCTTTAATTCTACATTATCCTTACTAATCTCTTTGTGTATGTCTTCCTTAAAGACACTGCAAAGATACACACAATATGCTGTGCACGCAAACATTTAGACAGAAAAGTAAGACTTTTGCGCATATTTTTGACATATATCAACAATCTTATCCACTTTTTGCTTACGTTTCGTCAGTTTTACGCCTAATTACATAACATATCAACACAAAACCACAAGTCTCAGCCAACAGCCTTCTTGCGTAAGACATAGAACATTTGTACCTTAACTAAACAAAAATTCCACTTTTTCGAGCAAATATTTTGCTTCTCATAAATAAATGCATACGTATTCCAAATATTTTTTGTATTTTTGAA
>DAIOXG010000422.1:0-2685 GCA_036758085.1 Prevotella sp.
GCGTAGAAATGCTGCTGCCAGTAGGAAGAATTGATGGATGTGTACTGAATGGGGTAGAGTAGGAAAGCACCGCCTTATCATATTGCTATGACAGGTTTGTGCAGTCCCCTCACAGAACCGGGCGTGCACCTCTCAATGCACCCGGCTCGCCGTTATATTGCTCGATTACCTTTTTTGTTCAAAATCCATGATGAATCTTTTGATGGCATTCATGACATACCACCAGTGTTTTTCTGCGCTTTGCAATCATAACTACTTCCCAAGGCTCTTTTCCTTTTAGATTTTTCACCTTGTTCACATGATGCACTTCGTATTTTCTGTCTTTCCCCTCATAACCGCACAATTCACAGCGATATGCTTTCAGTCTGCTGTCGATTGTCGTTCGCCCTTTTGCAATAATGGTAATGATGGTAGGTATCACATCGTCACAACGTTTTCCATCAATCTCATTAAATTTCGTGAGCTTGCGTACTTTCTTACCATTTTTGGTTTCATAGGGAATACCCCAGCGTTTTGCACCAATGCGGTATTTGTCATAAATTTTTGACAGTTTGCACCGATGTTTCCATGCTAAGGTTTTCAGACAACTGTATTCCATCAGATAGCTGAAGTAGTTCAGGCTCCGATAATTACTCGCAAGGAAATAAAAATTACATAGTCCACGGATTTCTGCATCGTAGGTCGTGACTATTTCCAGGTCTGTATTTCTCGTGAGGTCAACTCTTGCTACTGGCTCAAGTTTCCCATTATCGGTACGTTGTTTCACCGCACCTTTGTTGAAAAGGTACTTTTCCACTTTATCCTTGAGCGGAATCAGCAGCTCCACGGTATTATTCATTGTTCTTTGTTTGCAGTTTTTCCACGGTTTGACCTGTTGGTCTCTGCGTACCCGCACATCATATCCGAGGAATCTGGCAGATTCATTGCTGTGAGTAATAAGCGTTTTTTCCTGGCTGAGTTCCATTTTCAGCTCATTGCGGATAAATTCCGTGAGTTTCGCCTTAATCATTTCACAGTCTGTTTTGCTCCCATTGACTGCAATTAAAAAATCATCAGCATATCGGACGTATTTCAGCTTCTTGTCATTACAGAGCTTGGCAGGGGTTTTACGCAATTCCTTTCCAATCTCAATATAATAGGCAATTAGTCTGTTTCGCTCCTCACCATCATTGCGCCGTTCAATCTTTTTCCTTGTGTTTGCTCTTTTTTGCTGTAATGCCTTGTATTCTGGTGTTAGCGTATATGGTGTGTTGGAATCGAATGATTTTTTCAGATTATCCACAAACTTGTCCAATTCGTTCAGATAGATATTGGCAAGGATAGGTGACAGGATACCACCCTGTGGGCAACCGCTGTAAGTTCCATGATATTTCCAATTTTCCATATATCCAGCTTTAAGAAACAGCCGAATCAGATTGATAAATCTGACATCTTTGATTTTTCTGCTGATAATTGTTATTAACATCGAATGGTCGATGTTATCAAAGCAACCTTTAATATCGCCCTCAACAAACCATTTTGCACCGACAAACTCATGCTTGATCTGCGTAAGTGCCGTGTGGCAGCTTCTGCCCGGGCGAAATCCGTGGGAATAGTCTGAAAAGACAGGTTCATATATCGCCTGTAAAACCATACGAATGATGTCCTGTACAAGTTTATCTGTGAAAGTAGGCAATCCTAAAGGACGCATTTTCCCATTCTTTTTCTTGATATAGGTACGTCTTACTGGTTTCGGCTCATACGTTCCGTTTTTCAATGCTTCAATTATTTGGTTTACCTTATCTTCGCTGAATCCGTCTGCCGTATCATCATCAACACCTCTTGTCCCTGCGCCATTATTGGCGTAGAGATTTTGAAATGCCACATAATAAATATCTGGACGAAGCAGATACCGAAAGAGTTTGGTAAACACTTCATCATGGTTGTTTTTTGAATTTTCCTGTAATCTTGTTAAAATCTCGATTGTTGGTTTCATTCGAGGTTTTCCTCCCTAATCAATTTTGATTTTAATACGCTCAAACTGTCCTCCTTCGCCATGTGAACAGTTTTCCTGTTCTCGGACTACTACGAGGACTCCGTTGCCATGTCAGATTTTCAGTGTCATCTCCCTTGGCGCTGCCTTGGGATTTATCACGTTTATACGCATTACACATAGTTTTTTCAGAACATTCTGATTTAGGCAATCCCCAGTTTGCGAAAGTAGTAGGCAATGTGAATTGTCGGATGTGCTTTCACTCTTTTAATATCGGTTCCCCGACTTGCTGTGTGCCATGATTGATAACAGGTCAGAAGGCAACCCTTTCTGACCATTGGATAACATATAAAGAGGAAACCCTTCTTTATACGATACACACCATAGGTTTCAGGTAAATTTCCTACGTCTCCACTGAAAAGAAGCTCAGAGCTTGCATTCAACAAACGCAGTTTCATCCTCATATTCACTTACTCTTGCGGTTCAGTCGCACCCGATTACCTTTAGGTGACTTACCGCTTTCCTGCCATGCTTTGTTCCCGTTACAGCTTTCGCCTCGTCGGTAAGGCAGTCGAGTTCCCGTGTTATCTTACGGGGTAGTGCCTTGTATTCATCTCTCCTTTCAATCTACTTCTACTTTCGCCCTTGCTGGGCGCACGTCGCCGCAGTGGATCATGACCCCATCACCAACATAGATGCCAACGTGGGACACG
>DAIOXG010000423.1:0-2673 GCA_036758085.1 Prevotella sp.
AATAGAGCAAGACGCAAGAGCAACCATTATTTCGTTGGGGTGAAGTCTGGGGTTGTCGTTGCCTAAATATACCGTTTTCAATTCTTGTACCGGCACTATGATTTCCGGGGATATAAGGTCGATAGAATCGTCAATTTTCGCAAGTGTTTTTATTGCGTTTAAAAGCAAATCTCGGTTCCATCCTTTTTCGACACATTCTTTGGCATAATAATATGTTTCTTCATCGGACAGTTTTTTGTTGATAAGCAGCAGGTTGTGTCCCCATTGCAAAAGTGCTACAAGTTGTAGCAGTTTTTTATCGGAAGCGGCATATCGCTCATAAAAAAGCTTCATGTTCCACAAATTTCGTGGGGAAAGCCCCATATCGGGAAACTCTGATTTTAAGTCTACAGAAAGGCGGTTTATGACATTGCTTCCGTATCCTCCTTCGATTTTGCGTTCGTGCAGAAGTTTTCCAAGACTCCAGTATGTAGAATTTGCCGTTGTATTCACTTGCAAGGCTATAGCATTGCGGCTGCTTTTTATCTGCGTTATGGCGGTTTTGAGTAAATCAAAATACTCGTTTTCCGGTAATGCTATTTCATTGTTCATGATTGCCCTCCATTTTGGCAAAGTTCGTTATCATCTCGACTACGCTCGATGACCAATTTTCTGGGTTGCTGAGCGAAGCCGAAGCAATTAGTTCGTTTAATTTAGTCATTTTACTATCTCCCAATGGTCCCTTCGACTCCGCTCAGGGAACGTTTTCTCGGTTCGACTCCGCTCACCGACCAAATCACGATTGCACGGTTCGACAGGTTCACCGCCCGAAGCTCGGGTGCTCGGTTCGACTGCGCTCACCGACCAACTGTTATAATCACTTCGGTTGCTGAGCGGAGCCGAAGCAAGCGAAGCATTTTTACATTCTGCCAATTTATGCAATGCGTTGAAATTGCCCGATATCAACGCTTCTTTCTTTTTTCTACTCCAGCCTTGAATTTGTTTTTCCCGGTAAAACGCGTCTTCAATTCTTGAAAACTCCTCCGTGTAAACAAGTTCGATAGGCAAATGTGCTTTCGTGAATTTTGCACCTTCGCCATTCTTATGTTGCCATAGCCGTTTTTCCAAATTTGTTGTGCTGCCGGTATAATAACTGCCGTTGGCACATTTTAGAATATAAACAAAACCTTTCATTTAATCTCCTGCTTGTTGGTTCGACAGGCTCACCGACCAAAGCACGGTTGCTGAGCGAAGCCGAAGCAAGCGAAGCCGAAGCAAGTCATTTGTCGGTTCCGTTGTCGTTATGCTGTAATCTGAAAAATTCTTTTTGAGCTTCTATCTCCGATTTCAGTTTTTCCTCATCTGGAAGATATAGCTTATACCTTGACGCAAAGAGCTTTTCATTTCCGTGTAGTATTGAATACTTTGCAATATCGTCATCGGTATCCGCACAAAGAATTATGCCAAGAGTGGGATTATCTCCTTCGCTCCGTTTCAGCTCGTCATACATCCTTACATACATATCCATTTGTCCAACATCTTGATGTGTTATTTTTGCTGTTTTCAAATCGATCAAGACAAAGCATTTCAAAATGTAGTTGTAAAAAACAAGGTCAATGTAGTAATCTTCTTTTTCGGTGTGAATATGTTGCTGCCGGGCGACAAACGCATAGCCTTTTCCAAGCTCCATCAAGAATTTCTGTATATTTGTTATTATTGCCCTTTCAAGCTTGCTCTCTGTAAAATCCATATTTTGTGAAAGTCCCAGAAACTCCGCCACAATTGGATTTTTTATGAACTCGAGTTTGTCTTGAAGCGGCTTTGTCAATTTCCGCATTTCGCTTTTCACAAGTTCTTTATTTTGGGAAAGCAATGTTCTTTCATAATACTGTGAAGAAATATTTCTTTGTAAAGCGCGCGTGCTCCAAGTTTCCATAGCCGCTTCTTTTTCGTACCAAGAACGAGCCTTTGCATTTTCCACTTGAAGTAGAATTCTGTAATGCGACCAGGACAATGAATTTAGACGCACTGCGTCTAAATTTGGAAATGTTTGATAAAAATCGGAGTATTTGTAAAGATTGCTGGTGTCAAAGCCTTTGCCGTACAAATTTGTCAACTCTTCGGAAAGTTTTTTAATGATTTGTTTTCCGTAAGCGGCTCTTTTTTCGCCATGTAAATCTTCTTCAGAAATACGCCGACCTAAAAGCCAGTTCCGGCGAGTGATGGCGATGTTTATGGCGGAATACGCAAAGTGTCTGGACGATTCAATAATGACCTTTGCGTCTTCAAGAAGGCTGTCTGTTTTTGAATACGCGATGTCCGTTTTCATCTCGTCAATTTTGCTCATTTTCCTTGTTTCCATTTGCGAGATAAGATTGCTTTACAAGTTCTATCACATCCGCAATCTTTGAAATTTCCGAAAGATATACCCTGTAATCGCCATTTCCCCAATGTCCAATACCGGAAACATCCTGTGCGATTCCATTGGGGTCGGCCAAAGATCCTTTGGGCATGTTGATGAAAATTTTTAGGTTATGTTTTTGAATTTCAATATCGGCGAAATTCTTTGGAGATTTGAATGCGATGTAAAGCTTTTTCGGCTCGATGATCACATTGTCCAGTTTCTGAATCTCTTTTTTCAATTCCTCGTAAAGTAAAACGGTTTCCTTGTCACCTTTTGCAAGTAACCCGTCT
>DAIOXG010000424.1:0-2668 GCA_036758085.1 Prevotella sp.
TTACCATCATCGGTGAGGACTTCGGCGAAGAAGGTCTCGGATGTATCTACATCCTTGAGAATACTGACAACAACGAGCGTTGCTCCGTACGCACCATCGCAAAGAAGGTGGACGGAAGCGATGTTATCCCTACTGTCATCAACCTTTGGAAAGATGCTGACCTGCTTGAGCGCGAGGCTTTCGACTTCCTCGGCATCAAATTCTTAGGTCACCCGGACATGCGCCGTCTATTCCTGCGCACAGATTTCAAGGGATATCCTTTGCGCAAGGACTTCGACATGAGTCCGGAGGCCAACAAGTTCCCGCTGACTGATGAGCCGGAGAGCGACTTCACCGTTGAATACAACCTTGACGCTGACGGACATCTGGTGGAAACAAAACACCGCATGTTCGACGACGACGACTATGTTGTGAATATCGGTCCTAACCACCCTTCTACCCACGGTGTGCTCCGTCTTCAGACCGTTATCAACGGCGAGACCGTAAAGCGTATCTATCCGCACCTCGGATACATCCACCGCGGTATCGAGAAGATGTGGGAAGGCATGACCTACCCTCAGACACTGGCTCTTACAGACCGTCTGAATTACCTCTCGGCAATGATGCACCGCCATGCTCTTGTTGGCGTTATCGAAGAGGCTATGGGAATAGAACTGAACGACCACATCCGCTATATCCGCACTATCATGGATGAGCTGCAGCGTATCGACAGCCACTTGCTGTTCTTGGGCTGTACTGCTCAGGACCTCGGTGCCCTCACAGCATTCCTCTATTGTATGCGCGACCGTGAACATGTGCTCAACGTTATGGAGGAGACAACAGGTGGACGTTTGATTATGAACTACTACCGTATCGGTGGTCTTCAGGCTGATATCGACCCTAATTTCGTTGAGAACACGAAGAAGCTCTGCAAGTATCTCCGTCCGAAGATTCAGGAATATCTCGACGTGTTCGGCGACAACGTCATCACGCACAAGCGTCTTGAGGGCGTAGGTCCGATGAACAGAGAAGACTGTATCAACTACGGCGTTACCGGTCCTGCCGGACGTGCTGCCGGATGGAAGAACGATACCCGCAAGCGTCACCCTTACGACATGTACGACAAGGTGAACTGGAAGGAGATTACGATGACTGGCTGCGACTCTATGGACCGCTACTATGTTCATATCCAGGAGCTTTACCAGAGTCTTGACATTATCGAGCAACTCGTCGACAATATCCCGGAGGGCGACTTCTACATCAAGCAGAAGCCTATCATCAAGGTTCCTGAGGGACAGTGGTTCTTCTCTGTAGAGGGAGCCAGCGGCGAGTTCGGCATCTATCTCGACTCTCACGGCGACAAGAGTCCTTACCGCATGAAGATGCGCCCTATGGGACTTACTCTTGCCGGAGCTCTCGACCCGATGCTTCGCGGACAGAAGATTGCCGACCTTATCACTACCGGTGCGGCTATCGACTTCGTAATCCCTGACCTCGACAGATAATAATAAGAATGTAGAATTAAGAATTAAGAATGTAGAGTTTTACCGCTGGCGCGGAATTGAGAATTAAGAATGTAGAATTAATAATACAGAATAATTTTAAATTCAATAATTCTAAATCAAGCGAAGCGAGACAACTCTAAACTCTAAATTCTAAACTCATAATTAAATTTATGTTTGATTTCAAATTAGTAACAACATGGTTCGACGCTCTTCTCCGTCAGACTCTCGGTCTTGGAGATTTTCTGTCGATTCTTATCGAGTGTGTGCTGGTTGGCGTTCTGCTCCTCGTGGGCTATGCCGTGCTGGCTATCATCTTGATATTCATGGAGCGTAAGGTGTGTGCCTACTTCCAGTGCCGCCTTGGTCCGATGCGAGTTGGTCCGTGGGGTATCTTCCAGGTGTTCGCCGACGTGCTCAAGATGCTCATCAAGGAAATCTTTGTTGTAGACAAAGCCGACAAGCTGCTCTACTTCATCGCTCCTTTCCTTGTCATCATCGCCTCTGTCGGCACATTCTCGTTCCTGCCTTGGAATAATGGTGCTGAGGTTCTCAACTTCAATGTTGGACTTTTCCTCCTAACTGCCGTTTCAAGTATCGGTATCATCGGTATCTTCCTTGCAGGTTGGGCAAGTAACAACAAATATAGTGTTGTTTCTGCTATGCGTGGAGCCGTTCAGCTTATCTCCTACGAGATGTCGCTCGGACTCTGCCTTATCACTGCCGTTATCCTCACCGGAACGATGCAGATTTCTGGTATCGTGGCAGAACAGACTGGTCCATGGAACTGGCTGATTTTCAAGGGACACGTGCCTGCGATTATAGCTTTCCTTGTATTCCTCGTGGCTGGTAATGCCGAGGCAAACCGTGGTCCGTTCGACTTGGCTGAGGCTGAGAGTGAGCTTACCGCCGGTTACCACACCGAGTATTCGGGTATGGGATTCGGATTCTATTATCTGGCAGAGTACCTCAATCTCTTTGTTGTATCAGGAGTTGCCACTACCGTATTCCTTGGCGGCTGGGCACCAGTAAACATCGGTATCGATGGCTTCGACGCAGTGATGAACTATATCCCGGGTATCGTATGGTTCCTTGGCAAGACATTCGCTGTCGTTTGGCTGTTGATGTGGGTTCGCTGGACCTTCCCTCGTCTTCGTATCGACCAGATTCTGAAACTCGAGTGGAAA
>DAIOXG010000425.1:0-2653 GCA_036758085.1 Prevotella sp.
TGGCATGCGACCACGCAGGTTTCCCACTCAAGCAGTTTGTTATCCAGTATCTCGAAGCTAAGGGATACGAGTATAAGGACTTCGGAACATACAGCGACACAAGTTGCGACTATCCAGACTTTGCCCATCCATTGGCAGAAGCTGTTGAAAACGGTGAGTGCTATCCTGGCATTGCCATCTGCGGCAGCGGCGAAGGAATGGCAATGACGCTAAACAAGCATCAGGGCGTTCGTGCCGGTCTGGCATGGATTCCGGAGATTGCAGGACTTATCCGTCAGCACAACAACGCCAACGTACTTGTTTTGCCTGGACGCTTCATCGACAATAAGACTGCCGAGAAGATTATGGATGAGTTCTTCAAAACTCCTTTTGAGGGCGGACGCCACGAGAGAAGAGTTGAAAAGATTCCTGTAAAATAAGCACTGTATTAAAGACTTATGCACATTATACTGCCGGACAATACCCTTGCCCGGCAGTTTTTTTATATTAACAAAGATTATTTTCACAATCCCAATTCACTTATTTATAAAGAGAACTGTTTTGATAAGTAAGTTACAGTTATGTCAAAAGACCAATAAAGTCAGTTCTTATCGTTCGGTACACACATTCATTTCGTTCGATATGAAAGCTCATATCGTTCGTTATGAATGTTTATTTCGTTCGTTACGAGATAACATACAATGTCATTCAACATGACATTGGTGCATAAATCATTTTTCATTCAAATTGAGAACACACATAAAAACCGATTATGCACATTGGCAACAGGAATAAAAAGAATCCTTCACCATAAATACCTGAAACAATGCACGATACAAACATGGTGAAGGATTTTTGTTTTTTTTCTTATACTAAGACAATCCGGTAATCTCCCCGTCAACAATGTCAATGACATTAGCCTGCGGTTGTTTCGGAAGTCCAGGCATACGCATGATGTCGCCGGCAATGACGACAATCATCTCGGCACCACTGTTCACAACGATGTCGCGAACATGGAATTCAAAATCCTTCACCACACCATATGCTTTGCTGTCGGTTGAGAAAGAATACTGAGTCTTGGCGATGCAGACAGGAAAACGAGCAAAGCCGTTATCGGTAAGAGTCTGTATCTTACGCTTTGCCAACGTAGTGTATGTGATGCTTCCGGCACCATATACGTTACGGGTAACCTTTGAAATCTTATTCTCTACGGAATCAGAGTCTGGATATGTGAAATATAGCGGAGCCGACGGGTGTTTCTCTATTGTCTCCACAACGAGACGGGCAAGTTCTTCTGCTCCCTTTCCGCCTTCAACGAAAGCATTGTTCACAGCAAAGCCAACTCCGAGTTCGCTGCAATGGCGGCGCACGATATCAATCTCCTCCTCCGTATCGTTGGCATAACGGTTGAAAGCCACGACAACAGTCTGTCCGAACACCTGCATATTCTTGATATGCTTGTCGAGGTTTGCCAGTCCACGTGTCAGTCCGTCATGGTTCTCCTCTTTAATTTTGTCGAGTTCTACCCCACCGTGCATCTTCAGTCCCTGGGCAGTAGCCACTATGACAGTAAGTTTCGGGTTAAGACCAGCCTTTCGGCACTTTACATTGAAGAACTTTTCAGCACCGAGATCAGCTCCGAAGCCAGCCTCCGTAATGGTATAGTCGCCAAAAGTCATCGCCATCTTCGTGGCAATGATAGAATTACATCCATGAGCGATATTGGCAAATGGTCCGCCGTGTACAAAAGCAGCGGTATGCTCCGTTGTCTGCACAAGATTTGGCGAGATGGCATCACGCAGAAGAACCGTTATTGCTCCGGCAACACCAAGGTCTTTCACCGTGAATGGCTTATCATCCATTGTATATCCAAGAGTGATATTCTCGATACGCCGGCGCAAGTCGTTCTCATCAGTAGCAAGACAGAGTATCGCCATTATTTCAGATGCCGGAGTGATATCGAAACTCGTTTCCCTGACAATCCCGTTAGTCTTTCCTCCAAGTCCCGTAACGACATCACGCAGTCCACGATCGTTGACATCAAGTACACGGTTCCAAAGTACCTCTTTCAGTTGAAATCCGTTGCTTCGATTCTGATATATATAATTGTCGAGCAAGGCTGCAATCATGTTGTGAGCAGATGTGATGGCATGGAAGTCGCCAGTGAAATGCAGGTTAATCTTATCCATCGGCAACACCTGGGCATAGCCTCCGCCAGCGGCTCCACCCTTTCTGCCAAAACATGGTCCGAGCGACGGTTCGCGCAATGCACATATAGCCTTCTTCCCGATACGGTTGAGTCCGAGGGCAAGTCCTACGGAAACGGTAGTTTTTCCTATACCTGCCTTTGTCGGTGTAATTGCGGTAACAAGAATGAGATTATTTTCCTTTACTTTTCTTTCATCAATGAGCTTAAGCGGTACTTTAGCCACATACTTACCATAGCATTCAAGTTCGTCCGTTGGGATATCGTATTTTTTGGCGATAGCCTCAACCCTTTCAAGTTCAATGCTTCTGGCAATCTCAATGTCTGATTTCATAAATCCAAAAATTGTAAGAGTATAGATATTAAAATAAAAAAAGAGAGACTAAACCAAATATAAATCGGTTGTCTCTCCTTGTTTTGAGCCTCTTGTCGGATTCGAACCAACGACCCCGAGATTACAAATCACGT
>DAIOXG010000426.1:0-2645 GCA_036758085.1 Prevotella sp.
GCCAGACGAGATTTTCGGTCCGGTGAGCATCAGCCGGCTGAAGAGTTCAGATGCCTATGTGCGCTCCACCGACGGATATCTGCCTACTGCCGACGTGGTTTTCCTCGACGAGATTTGGAAGGCTGGACCGGCGATTCAAAACACTCTCTTGACTGTTATAAACGAAAAACTCTTCCGCAACGGCAACATTGAGATGCATCTGCCACTGAAACTTCTTGTAGCTGCAAGCAACGAACTGCCAGCTCAGGGCGAGGGTCTGGAGGCTCTGTGGGACCGCTTCATTATCCGATTGGAATGTAAGAACATACGGAAGGAAAGCAACTTCGACTTGATGCTGCTTGCTAATGACGATGACAGAAAGGCTGATGTTGATGACGGACTGAAAATTACGGAAGAGGAATACAAGGAATGGACGAAAAGAATTGGAGAGGTAGAGATTTCTGCCGACATCCTTGAAACTATACACAAAATACGCCGTTCCATTAGGGCGGTGGCAATCAATGGCACTAACGAGCGGAGGGACGTGTATGTAAGCGACCGACGGTGGAAGAATATCATCAGACTATTGCGCACCTCGGCTTTTATGCACGACAGAAAGGAGGTTGCATTGTCGGATATCTTCCCCATATACAACTGTCTGTGGCAGGAGCCGGAAGAGCGCGATGGCATACGGAGTATAATTATCGGTGCGCTGTTCTCTAAAATTAAGGAGTCTCTCGCCAAGATGCAACAGGACTTGAAAGAGGACATCAGATTGCACCGTGCGGCTTCGGCACAGAAGCGCGTGTCGAGCCGGCAACTGAAAAGGGATGCCGACAAAAAACTATACAACAAGTTCTACTACAAGCTATTGGGGTGTAGTGCTGAGAATACATATATATTTGCACAGGATTATCAACAACTGCCGCCCTACGGCAAGGATGCACAGCAAGGCGTTCTGTATCACGACAAACGCAACCCGTCGGTTGTAGTTATCCGTAGCTACGACGGTTCTATGGCTGCTCCCATCGGAAGCCGTCCTGTGGCTCTTACAAGAGACGACAGGTATGTTTATATCGATGGGGTGAGGATTGAAGTGGAACCGATTGCCCAAGGCGACAGTATGCAGCTGCCGTTTGCCGACGTTACCGACTCCGGCAGGGACTACTCTGCAGAGATTGAGAATATTGCCAACTGCATATCGGATATCGACAAAGATTTGGCGGAGAATATGTTTATCTGTGATGATGACCGCAAGGAGATAAAAACTTATCTTGCTTCGCTGCTTAAAGACATTGCTTTCACACGTCAAGATATAGAAAAGCTTTATGACTGATTTTCTGCATGCCCACGATTACTGGAAGAACCAGACTTCGAGTAGCCAGACAATGAACCTGCCACGCTATCTCAAGATGCTTGAGATTTTCGTGGAGACAGGAGAGATTGCCGGAAGGGGCGTGGCATGGGCTGAGGACGAGCCGTGGAAGGAATATTCCGACCCTCTACTGCAGTATCTCGCAAGGCTGATGAGCGATGCCAAGACAAAGGCTATAGTGCTGGGCGACCGCCTGTGCGGAAAGATTTTCTTTACCACAGTAGGGCGGTTCATTGCCGACTGCGTACACTACGAGCAGTTTCTTTCTCAACGGCAATGGACGGAACGCAACCGCATGAATGAGGTTTTGCAATGGAGCGCCAAGAGGCGAACGGAACAGCAGGCTTGGCAGTCGCTCCTTGCTGAAATTGGAGAGAAACACGAGGATAATGGCTTCGACCGCGAGTTCTTTGAACGGCGCTTCAGCGAGGGCAAGTCGGAGGATACGGAAAGTTGGGAGAAGATGGTAACAGACTGGCGCAAGGCTGCCGATGAGCAGCAGCGCAAGGAGTCGGCTAAGCATATTTCTTCGAGCGGAAATCATCTGGAAAGGACTCTGCCAAAACTTCTCGACAATGCCCACAAATATGTTGAAAAGGAAAATGTGGCTCCCGAAAAGGCTGTTCAGGCTTGGCAGATGATGGACGGCAGATGGACGGAGACGGAGTTTGAGCGCAATCTCACCATCGTCAGACTTCAAGACCGCTACCCGCAGATTGAGGAAGTGGTGAAGAAGATGAGGCGCGTGGCTGACAGTCTGGGCAACGACCGACTTGCCATGGCTTCGGGCAGAGGCATGAAGATTGAACACTCGTCGGGAAGCGACATCGAGGGCATTACTATCGGCAATGACCTCAACGCCTTGCTCCCATCAGAGGCAGCTCTTTATATGGATGATGAACTGGAGGATGCTTTTTTATACAAGTTTGTTAGAAGGCGCTTGCAGACTTTCCGCTACAAGTCTAATATGTCGAAACCTTCACGCCATCTCAGCTTTCAGTCGGCGACAAGAAAGGGTCCGATGATTGTTTGCGTTGACACGTCGGCAAGTATGTATGGAGTACCGCAGCGCATCGTGAAGTCGATGCTATCACTTCTTGAAGAGATGGCAGAACGGCTATGCCGCGACTGCTTCTTGATTGACTTCTCTGTCAGTGTGCGTGCTATCGACCTTATGCAGCGACGCAAGAAGCAGCTGTATGAGTCTATCGGACTGAAAGAAAACGAGTATGAATTTGAGCGCGGCGACCTGCCTTTTATCGGCGGCGGAACGAGTGCCGTAAATATGATG
>DAIOXG010000427.1:0-2636 GCA_036758085.1 Prevotella sp.
CCGGATAATATGAGGTTGAAATGTTATTCCCTAACGGTTTTATACTTTTAATAGAGAAGTAATGTCGGTACCTTCCTCAAAGTTTTCGCGTCCGTTCAGATTCTCATGAACAAGTTCAATAATGAAGTTTACGTATGTTTTCTTCGGATTAAACTTCTTTACGAGGTTATATGCAGCGCGCATAGTTCCGCCAGTTGCGAGCAAATCATCATGAAGTAAGACTACGTCGTTCTCGTTGATGGCATCCTTGTGAATCTCGATAGTATCGGTGCCATATTCCTTCGTATAACTCTCTTGAACCGTTTCAGCCGGAAGTTTGCCAGGCTTGCGGCAGAGAACAACTCCAGCGTTGAGTCTAACGGCAAGGGCAGAAGACAATACAAAACCACGGCTTTCAATGCCGACAATTTTTGTAATACCTTTGTCCTTGTAGAGATCGTACAATTCATCGACCATGATTTTTAGACATTCCGGATCCTTAAACAGGGTGGTCACATCTCTGAAGTTAACGCCCTTCTGCGGAAAGTCCGGTATGCATCGCAAATTCTCTAAAAGTTTCTTGTTGTTCATTTTCTTTTTTCTTTGTATTTATAATTATTTATTTTTATCAAATTCATCGGTTTTATCTTGTAAAACCACTTTTGCTATTTTCCGTAACTGTCTATCAGTAAGATATTTTATTTAATTTTGTTTCACGTGAAACATTAATCCTTTTATCTTCCCAACAGAACAAGCATTACATTGATGTCGCTTGGCGATACGCCAGGAATCCTGCTTGCTTGTGCGAGAGTTTCGGGGTTAATTTTATTAAGCTTCTGTCGTGCTTCAGTAGAAAGCTGTTGCATCTCTTCGTATTTGAATCTGCCTTTGATTTTTATATCCTCAAGTCTGTGCATCTTGTCAGCAATCATTCTTTCCCTTTCGATATATCCTTTGTATTTCATTCTGATTTCTGCGGCTTCAGCAATTTCGTCCTTGCGGTTGTTTGGCGCATTTAGAACATCTTTCAAACCCTGAGCTATTTCAGAAAGATTCTGTAGGTTAATCTGAGGGCGTGCGATCAGATCGATAAGTTTCGTTCCTTCTCGGAGAGGAGTAGTGCCAAGCGCTTCAAGAGCACCATTTACGTCTTTTGGCTTAACCGATGTTGTCTTGCAGAATTCGATGATTCTTTCGATACCGTTCTTCTTTTCCATCCACCAGTCGTATCTGTCTCTCTTTGCCAATCCGATGGAATAAGCTTTCTCCGTAAGTCTTGCGTCGGCATCATCTTGTCGGAGTAAGATTCTGTATTCCGCACGACTCGTAAACATACGGTATGGTTCGTCGACACCTTTAGTAACAAGGTCGTCAATCAAAACGCCGATGTAAGCCTCGTCGCGGTGCAGGATGAACGGTTCGCCGCCTCCACTCTTTAGCGCCGCATTTATTCCGGCGATAGTGCCTTGTCCTCCAGCTTCTTCATATCCCGTAGTTCCGTTTACCTGTCCGGCAAAGAACAATCCGTCAATAATCTTTGATTCCAAACTATGATTAAGTTGCGTAGGATCGAAGAAATCATATTCGATAGCATAGCCGGGGCGATAGATCTTAACATCCCTAAGAGCCGGGATTTTCTTCAGGGCTTCAATCTGTATTTCCATCGGCATGCTCGAAGAGAATCCGTTTAGATACATCTCGTTGGTCGTCTCGCCTTCAGGTTCAAGAAACAGAGGATGCTGTTGCTTGTCAGGAAACGTCATCAGTTTTGTTTCAATCGACGGGCAATAGCGTGGACCGATACTCTTAATCTGTCCATTATATAAAGGAGAGTCTGGTAGACCCTTCATCAAAGTCTCGTGAACCTCCTTGTTCGTATAACAAGTCCAGCACGGCAACTGTTCCAGCACCCTGTGCTTACCCATAAAACTAAACTGGTGGAAATCCGTCTCTCCCTTTTGAATCTCCAGTTCTTTGAAATGAACCGATCGCCGGTCAATTCTTACAGGAGTGCCGGTTTTCATTCTTTCCGAACGGATTCCGTGGCGAGTTATGCTTTCCGTAAATCCAGTAACGGCAGGCTCCGCAATTCGTCCGCCCGGCAGCTTGTGCCTTCCGATATGCATCAATCCGTTAAGGAACGTTCCGGCAGTAATGACCACACATCTTGCATAGAGCGAAACGCCCCATACCGTCCGCACGCCAGTTGCCGTACCGTTCTCCACAAGCAACTCTTCAGCTTGGTCCTGCCAGATGTCGAGATTATCAGTATTGTCGAGCACCGTGCGCCATTGCCAAATAAACTTGCCTCTATCGCATTGTGCCCTCGGACTCCAAACGGCAGGTCCTTTAGAGCGGTTGAGCATACGGAACTGAATAGCCGTTGCATCGGTAACGCGAGCCATCTCTCCGCCGAGGGCATCAATCTCTCGAACGATTTGTCCCTTGGCAATACCACCTACTGCGGGGTTGCAGCTCATCTGCCCGATTTTGTTCATATCCATGGTTACAAGACACGTCTTTGCGCCCATGTTGGCAGAGGCAACAGCAGCCTCGCAACCGGCGTGTCCTCCGCCTATAACCAGTACGTCATATTTAAAATTCATAAATAATAAAACATTAAAGTCGTCTCAAACAGGCGCAAATTTAAGAATTTA
>DAIOXG010000428.1:0-2626 GCA_036758085.1 Prevotella sp.
TATTTTCTGCAGCCTTCGCTTTGTGGATGTAGGAAAGTTCTTATGTTATAGTTGCCTTTTGTCTTGAAGAGCGATAATACTTGAAGGCTTTCTCTATTCAACTTTTATAATAAATTGTTGGTGATTTAAAATGATATGTATAACTTTGTAACCGACATAATCAAACTACAATATGACAAACGAAATCTCAACATATTTTCATGACGGAATGGAAATTCCTTTTGAGGATTGGAGCAAAAAGCTTCACTCTTTTAACGACTTGACTTCTATTATTCAGACCACTCATGATGCTGCACAATCATCTGCAGTAAAGGCTATAAACCGTATGCAGACTATGCGCAATTGGCTCATTGGATATTATATCGTAGAATATGAGCAGCATGGCAAGGATAGGGCGGAGTATGGAACACAACTGCTGAAGAAACTGGAGGAGAGAGTGAATAGAAAGGGAATGACACGTAACACCTTTCAAAGTGCACGTAACTTCTATCGTATGTATCCGCAGATTATTGAAAACTTTCAAATAAACAAAAGTGCATCAATGTCATGCAAATCTTATATGGATACCACTAACAGTATTTCAAACACAGAAAGTGTTGATAATCAAAGCGATGGAATTTGCATGACACTGTCGGGCAAATTCCAGACTTCTGGTAAAACCCTTATTTCGAGACTTTCTTATTCTCATATATATGAAATAATGAAAGTGTCTGACCCTCTCGCTCGCTACTTCTATGAGCAAGAGTGTATCAAGTGTACTTGGTCGGTTCGTGAGCTTCGTCGTCAGATAAGCACAAACCTATATGTTAGGGTAGGCATAAGCTCTAATCCTGAGAAAATGCTCTCTTTGCCATCAATTCAAGGTCATGACTCGGTTGACTTGCAGATACGACAGCCTTTTACCTTCGAGTTTCTTGGACTTAAGGCACAGGATGTAGTAGACGAGCATGATTTAGAGAATGCACTCATCAGTCATTTGCAAGAGTTTATTCTCGAACTTGGCAAAGGGTTCTGCTTTGAGTCAAGACAAAAGCGCATTATCATTGATGATGAATATTATTATCCCGACCTTGTGTTCTACAACCGCATTCTGCATTGCGGAGTTATCATCGAATTAAAGAACGAGGAATTCTCTTATGAGAACTTCGGACAGCTAAATGCATACGTATCGCATTACCGCGAGAACGAGATGCAACCAGGAGACAATCCTCCTATCGGCATTCTACTTTGCACTCGTAAGGGAAAGAAAATGGTGGAGTATGCTCTTGCAGGTATGGACAACCAACTCTTTGTTTCTACCTATATGCTCCAGTTGCCAGATAAGAAGACGTTAGAGGATTTCCTTTTAAAGCAATTGAGAGAGCAAGAATGTTAAAGTTGTAATTTATACTCCTTCTTTATTTCTGCAAGTTCTTTGTCTGTCATGCGCTGATATATCACCAAGCCATAGAAAGGCTTAGTGGTATCGTTCTTAATGGTTGTGTTGCCAAGCTTCTGAATGGTGTAAAGATAGAATTCTTTTCCTTGAAGTGTGGCGACGTACAGCACTTGCATATAGCGTTCAGATATGCTTAAATCGGCAGAATAGCGCATGATGTATCCCTTACGGTCATCATAGCTCCATTCTGTATTTATGTAGTTTTTACCAGATACATCGCCATGAAGGAAGCCTATCAAGTTATTGTCAGCCTTAAACCAATAGTCTGTATATCCGCTACCATACACCATATCGCGATAGTCTTTTTGTGATAGCTTACCATTATCCATTATTTTATATACGCCAATAACCTTCCAGCCATAGCCTTTCACTTCATCATTGATAATCTCAGCTCTTATAGGCTGCAAACCATCAAGCACGCAGCATCCGGCATCGTTGACTATATATTTGCTATTAAATAGATTTTCCTTTATAGGGTCTACAGTGTCATCCGGCTTGTCACAACTTGTAAATGTACAAGCGCCAGTAATCATCATTAAAAGAAATAAAAGCTGTTTCATACTACGTTTTCTATGTTTGTCATATTATAAACGCACAGAATAGTTATATATTGCTTGCTGTAGAATGTTATCAACATTTTTTCTGATACCATAAAAATGTAAGCATTCTCCCTAATTTTATATAAATAATTTATTGAAAATCTATAACTTTGCACCGTAATAAAAAAAGATATGCCGATGAAGCTATTGATAAAGAACATGGTTTGTCCGCGCTGCATCTCTGCGGTGAAGGATATCCTGGTGTCGGAAGGTCTGACGGTTAATTCAATAAGTTTGGGCGATGCTGAGATAGAGGAAGAACTTACAGACGAACAACGTCTTTCTCTTGCAAGGAAGTTGCACGACATAGGCTTTGAGTTGCTTGACGACCCACGCTCGCTGTTGGTGGAACAGATACGCATTGCCGTGCAGCAATGGGTAAGAATGCCTGTGGAGCGTCCTAAACTGTCCGATTATCTGTCGCGCCATCTCAACAAGGACTATAGCACCATGAGTAAGCTCTTCTCTGAAGTGCGAGGCATTACCATTGAGCGGTTCTCAATTCTGCATCGCATAGAATATGTCAAGGAACTACTATGCTATAGTCAGCTTTCCACAAGTGAGATTGCATATAGACTTGGTTATAGCT
>DAIOXG010000429.1:0-2623 GCA_036758085.1 Prevotella sp.
GAGATACTAAAATGGCAGTAAAAAATATTATGTTTGACTTGGGCGGAGTGATAATGACTATCGACCAGCCAAGTGCCGTGGGCAGATTCAAGGAAATTGGTCTCGCAGATGCTGCGGAACGACTTGACCCTTATACACAATCTGGAATCTTCGGCGACCTCGAAGAAGGGAAAATTTCTGACAGGGAATTTATAGACGAACTGAGCAAGATTGTAGGCAGAGAACTTACCTATGATGAGTGTAAGTATGCATGGAGGGGCTATACGAAAGAGGTTCCGATGAGAAATATCGGAATTCTCGACAAACTAAAAAGCCTTGGATATAGGTTAATCCTCATTTCAAATACCAATCCGTTTATGATGGACTGGGCATTGAGCGACGATTTCTCCGGCGACGGCCGACCACTCTCTGCTTTCTTCGACAGCATGTACATGAGCTATAAGATGAAAGTGATGAAGCCAAATAAAAAGATGTTCAGGCAAATAATCGAAAAAGAGAAGATTAATCCAGAGGAAACACTCTTCGTCGATGACGGGTCGAAAAATATTTCTATGGGAAAAGCTTTGGGCTTCAAGGTCTTTTGTCCGAAAAACGGTGAAGACTGGACAACGGATATTATGAAGTTCATATAGCTGCACACCCATAATGGGGCATTAAATATAAATAAATTCTGAAGAAATCAATATGACATCATGTCATATATAAATATAACATACTATGTTTAAAAAGAAGAGAAGATGGCATTGCCTGTCAGGACAAGAGCCAACTGATTTAGACAAGAAAGTAATGTATTGGGAGAACAAGGGAAAACTTGTTCCGACAAGAGATCTTATCAAGACACCTGAACAGATTGAGGGTATCAGAAAAAGTGGTATTGTCAATACTGGAGTGCTTGACGAGGTGGCAAAACAAATTCATGCCGGCATGAACACTCTTGAGATTGACAAAATCTGTTACGACTATTGCGTAGAACACGGAGCGACTCCGGCATGCCTCAATTACGAGGGTTTCCCAAAGAGTGTCTGCACGAGCATAAACGAAGTCGTATGCCACGGTATCCCTAAAGAAGAGGATGTTCTTCAGGAAGGAGATATTGTGAATGTTGATTTCACGACAATCCTTGACGGATATTATGCAGATGCTTCACGAATGTTCATTATCGGCAAGACAACACCTGAAAAGGAACAACTTGTAAGAGTTGCCAAAGAATGTCTTGAGGTTGGAGCAGAAGCTGCAAAACCATATTGCTTTGTCGGTGATATCGGTCACGCCATACAGAAGCATGCTGAGAAATATCACTACGGGGTGGTTAGAGACCTGTGTGGACACGGTGTGGGACTGGAGTTTCACGAAGACCCAGAAGTTCTCCACTATGGTCACAAGGGTACCGGAATGCTTATCGTCCCGGGAATGGTATTCACCATCGAGCCGATGATAAACATGGGAACATGGCAGGTGTTTATCGATGCTGACGACAAGTATGGCTGGGAAGTGATTACGGGTGACGAAAAGCCAAGTGCTCAATGGGAACACACTTTTGTCATGACCGAACATGGTGTAGAGATTCTTACAGAATAGCATTATGGAACAGAAAGATATTTATATATTGGGAATTGAAAGCAGTTGTGACGACACTTCTGCCGCAGTTCTTAAAAATGGTGTTTTGCTGAGCAACGTTACCGCTTCACAGGATGTGCACATGGCATACGGCGGCGTGGTTCCGGAACTTGCATCAAGGGCACATCAGCAAAATGTTGTTCCTGTTGTTGACCAGGCAATAAAGCGTGCCGGCATTACTAAAGAAATGCTTTCTGCAGTTGCCTTCACTCGCGGTCCGGGTCTGATGGGTTCGCTTCTTGTCGGGGTAAGTTTTGCAAAAGGCTTTGCCCGTTCTCTCGGCATCCCTCTTATTGACGTTAACCATCTTCAGGGACACGTCATGGCTCATTTCATCAAGGAAAGCGACGACGACAATTCAGCTCCCCCACTGCCTTTCCTCTGTCTGCTTGTCAGTGGTGGCAACTCCCAGATCGTTAAGGTGAATGCCTACAACGACATGCAACTTCTTGGACAGACTATCGATGATGCCGCAGGCGAAGCTATCGACAAATGTTCTAAGGTTATGGGATTAGGATATCCTGGAGGACCAATTATTGACAGACTTGCCCGACAGGGCAATCCGCTTGCATATAAATTCTCAGAACCGCATATTCCTGGACTTGACTACAGCTTCAGCGGTCTGAAAACTTCTTTCCTTTACAGTCTGCGCGATTGGATAAAGATCGACCCGGACTTCATCGAACATCACAAGGAAGATCTTGCAGCAAGTCTTGAGCATACCATAGTGGATATTCTCATGAAGAAACTGCGCCTTGCCGTAAAACAGACAGGGATTAAACATGTTGCCGTGGCTGGCGGCGTGAGTGCCAATAATGGTTTGCGCAACGCCTTTAAGGAGCATGCAAAGAAATACCATTGGGATATATATATCCCTAAATTCAGCTACACAACGGATAATGCAGCAATGATTGCCATAACGGGATATTTTAAATATAAGGATAAAGACTTCTGTCCGATTGATGCTCCGGCATTTTCAAAAGTTACATTTAAATAAAACTAAAAA
>DAIOXG010000430.1:0-2619 GCA_036758085.1 Prevotella sp.
GTATATCTGTTGCCCGTTTATCCGTTTGCGGCATATTTTCTCTCCAGCCTTATACTATGGATGGTATGTCAAAAGCGCAAGATGGCAGAGGCTTTCGGATGGCTGATTGTCGCCCTTACGGTTATCCTGCCCATAGCATCAGCGCTGCTTATGACTGGAATCGTTCCGACTTCTGTGTTCCATGGCAAACATGCGGCAGAGTATGCTGCGTATATAGAAAGTTTCACTGACGGAGCGTGGAACATGCCATTCTTCTTTGCCTTCGCAGCTTCGGCATTTGCCGTTTGGGGGTTTGTGAAACGGCGCAAACGCTCACCATATTGGTTCTGCGGGAGTCTGACTGTGCTCGTCGTTGCGATGAACTTCTCGCTCGACGGGGTTGTACTGCCGAGGGTCCTCGGTGTGAAGTCTGACTATAAGATGGCTGGCGAGATTGCTGAACTCGTACCGCCAGAGGAGAAAATCTGGGACTATCGCCATGATTGGAAACCGGGAGAAAGGAGCAGAATGCACCAGTTTACCGTAAACTTCTATATCGGAGACAGAATCAAGCCGCTCGACTTCAACAAGCCTAAGGCTGGATATATGATAATGGGCGACAACGACTTCATGCCATTTATGAAAGAATACCCCCAGTATCGCCTCATAAAGGTAAAGAGGTTTGAACATAAGAGTTGCGACGACAAGAGATTTCTCACTCTCTATACTTTCTCTCAGAAGTAGAGAAGCAGCAGTTTGTTTAATGTAAATAAAAATCAGGAAGCATATAAATCATGAAATTAGCAATAGTTGTACCATGTTATAATGAGGAAGAAGTTCTGCCCGAAACAAGGAAACGCCTCCTCGAGGTGATAGAGAATCTCGTTAATAAAGAACTTGTTGACGAGGGACAGATTCTCTTTGTCGACGACGGTAGCCGCGACCGCACCTGGCAGATGATTGAGGAATCGGCGGAGAATGACAAAAGGATTGGCGGACTGAAACTGTCGTGTAACCGCGGACACCAGTATGCGCTATGGGCTGGACTGAAATGGGCGGCTGAACATAGCGACGCATCTGTGTCTATTGATGCTGACCTGCAAGACGATGTTAATGCTATATATGAGATGGTTGAGAAGTTTCGAGACGGCTACGATATCGTGTTCGGAGTTAGGAAGGAACGCAAGACCGACACTTTCTTTAAGCGCACTACGGCACTTGCCTTCTACCGGTTGATGACAACACTCGGAGGGAAGATCGTCTACAACCATGCTGACTTCCGACTTATGAGTCGCAGGGCGATGAATGCCCTGATGCAGTATCCTGAAGATAATCTGTTCTTGCGCGGCATGGTGGTAACTGTCGGTTTCCCGTCTACATCCGTATTCTATAACCGCAGTGAGCGCTTTGCCGGCGAATCAAAATACCCTCTGAAGAAGATGCTTGCCTTTGCCCTCGAGGGCATAACGTCGTTTTCCGTAAAACCGCTGCGACTGATTACTTATCTTGGCGTTGTCTTCATTCTCGTCGCTTTTGGCGTTATTGCCTATGCCCTTTACGAACATTTCGCCGGACATACTATTGAGGGATGGACTTCACTCCTTGTCAGTCTGTGGTTTATCGGTGGCAGCGTGTTGCTTGCCTGCGGCGTAACGGGAGAATATATCGGTAAGATATACCTTGAAGTTAAGCACAGACCGAAATATTTTATAGAGAAAAAGGCAAACGCATAATGCGTTTGCCTTTTCTCTTCTTTTATTATACTGTTTCCCGAAGGAACCGATTCTTCATATCAGAATGGCATTCCTACGGCAAAATGGAATGCGAAATCACGGCTCAGCTTTGGATGGATTATGGCGTAATGCTCATCCTTCGAGTCATAAGCCGGATTGATAGCCTTCATACCCATGTCGAAACGCAATATAAAATAGTTGAAGTTTAGACGGATACCAAGTCCATAAGCCACAGCTATCTGTTTATAGAAGGAGTCAAAACGGAACTGTCCGTCAGGCTGTTCATCATAGCGACGCAATGTCCAGATATTTCCGGCATCTATAAAGGCTGCACCATAAAATTTCCAGAACAGGAAGGTGCGGAATTCTGCATTCAGGTCAAGCTTCATATCGCCCGTCTGGTTGATGAAGTCGATGCGGCCGTCGGTACCACGGAACTTACCCGGACCAAGTTGGCGCACCCCCCATCCGCGAACGGAGTTGGCTCCTCCTGAGAAATAGCGTTTCTCAAAGGGAAGCACGCTACTATTGCCATACGGGATAGCTATGCCAAAGCCGCCATGAAGCGCCAACGCGTTATGACTGTCAAATTGGATGAGGCGTGTAAAATCGAAATCGAACTTGGCATATTGGGCAAAGGCGATGTTGAACAACGTGTGCTGTCCGCTGCTGTTCTTCTTGAAACCCGCAACACGCGAGATACCGCTAAGCAAGTTGCCTGCTGTCTCAACATTGGCACGAATGGCATCGACTCCATTGTTATAGGTCAGGCCAAAGCCAATCTTCATGATGAAAAGGTCCTCGTAATTGTAACGAAGAATAGCATTTCGGTTCGATACGCTGTCAAGGTAGTCGTGCTTAAACTTCTCGCTGATCCAAGGCATATAAACGTAGTTCAAATCGAGCG
>DAIOXG010000431.1:0-2616 GCA_036758085.1 Prevotella sp.
ATAAATCCGGATGAAGAACATCAGAAATTTTTGTATAATTGCTCATATAGACCATGGTAAGTCTACTCTTGCCGACAGACTTTTGGAATATACCAAAACAATAAAGATTGTGGAAGGGCAGATGCTGGATGATATGGACTTGGAGAAAGAGCGTGGTATAACGATAAAGAGCCATGCCATCCAGATGGAATACAAGCGCGACAATGAAACATATATTCTCAATCTTATAGATACTCCGGGACATGTCGACTTCTCTTACGAGGTGTCGAGAAGTATCGCAGCATGTGAAGGAGCACTTCTCGTAGTTGATGCTACGCAAGGTGTTCAGGCACAGACTATCAGCAATTTGTATATGGCTATTGATCATGACTTGGAGATAATTCCTGTAATTAACAAGATTGATATGCCTTCGGCAATGCCTGATGAAGTGGAGGATGAGATTATTGACCTGATAGGTTGTAAAAAAGAAGACATAATAAGAGCTTCGGGAAAGACGGGCGAGGGAGTGCCGGCTATTCTTGATGCTGTAATAGACAAAATACCTTGTCCTGTAGGAGAGCCAAAGGCTCCGCTGCAGGCTTTGATCTTCGATTCTGTCTTCAATCCGTTTAGAGGAATCATTGCATATTTCAAGATAGAAAATGGAGTGATAAGGAAAGGGGATAAGGTTAAGTTCTATAATACCGGGATGGAATACACTGCTGATGAAGTTGGAGTATTGAAAATGAATATGATTCCAAGACAGCAACTTTCCACAGGAGAAGTGGGCTACATCATTAGTGGTATTAAGGACCCTACAGAAGTTAAGGTTGGTGATACCATTACTCATGTTGCAGAACCATGCGAACATGCCATCGACGGATTCCAGGAGGTAAAACCTATGGTATTTGCTGGTGTCTATCCTATTGATCCTTCGGAATATGAAAATCTTAGAACTTCGCTGGAGAAGCTTCAGCTCAACGATGCTTCGCTGACGTTTCAGCCTGAGTCGTCTGTAGCTCTTGGTTTCGGCTTCCGTTGCGGTTTCCTCGGATTGCTCCACATGGAGATTGTTCAGGAGAGACTCGACAGGGAATTCAATATGGATGTTATTACTACCGTGCCGAATGTTTCATACATGGTATACGACAAGCATGGCAATACAAAAGAGGTTCATAATCCGTCTGGACTTCCTGATGTGACGATGATTGACCATATTGAAGAACCGTATATTAAGGCTTCAATTATTACGGACACAAACTATATCGGACCGATTATGAAGTTGTGTCTGGACAAGCGTGGAGAATTGATAAAGCAAGAATACATAAGTGGAAATCGAGTTGATTTGCACTTTATGCTGCCACTTGGCGAGATAGTAATCGACTTCTATGACAAGTTGAAGAGTATATCTAAAGGATATGCGTCATTTGACTATCATATAGACTGTTACAGGCCTTCAAAACTTGCAAAACTTGACATATTGTTGAATGGCGAGCCTGTCGATGCACTTTCTACATTGACGCATCAGGACAATGCTGTAGCATTCGGCAGACGTATCTGCGAGAAATTGAAGGAGCTTATACCACGCCAGCAGTTTGATATCGCCATTCAAGCAGCTATCGGTGCAAAAATAGTTGCGAGAGAAACTATAAAGTGTGTACGTAAGGATGTTACGGCAAAATGTTATGGAGGTGATGTCAGTCGTAAGAGAAAGCTATTGGAGAAACAGAAAAAGGGCAAGAAGAGAATGAAGCAAATAGGAAATGTCGAAGTTCCTCAAAAGGCATTCCTTGCTGTTCTGAAACTTGACTAATTATAAAAATATAACGAGAAACGGAGGAATATACTATGAAGGAGCCGGTATTAACTAAAAGAGATATTGCCAGGGAACTGGCAAGGCGATACAGCACAATGGCTCATGATGAGCTTGACATACTTGAGGAAATTCTTGTCCCAATGAAATTTTCACGTGGTGATAAAATTGTCGACAAAGGACAGGTTTGCCAAAGTATTTTTTATGTGGAAAAAGGATTGGTTCGTGAATATTATTTCAAGAACAATAAGGAAGTGACAGAATATCTTGCCGCTGACGGTACCATTTTTATGTGTATCGAGAGTCTTTTTCGTGAAGAGCCATCTCAGCTTGTAGTTGAAGCGTTAGAAGCGACAACGGTATATGCTATCCCGAAACAACGGTTAGAAGTCGTTGCTTTGCATAATGTGAATATACAAATCCTATATCGCAAGATACTTGAGGAGAGTCTTATAATTTCACAACGGAGGGCTGATATGCTTCGCTTTGAGAGTGCAAAGGACCGTTATCGCAAACTCTGCAAACTGAATCCGCAAATGGTAATGAAAGCTCCGCTTGTATATATTGCAAGCTATTTGCAGATGACTCCGGAAACACTAAGTCGTGTGCGCTCTGCTGTAGCTTTGGAGTAGTTGTTATAATATAATGAGGGTATTTCGTTATGGTATAAATACCAACGGAATACCCTCATTTATTTTTATAGCTCCTTGTATGCTTTGCTATGCTTCGCGGTAGAAATCGAAAGCCTCATTGATAAGTTCTTTTGAGGCATTCTCGTTTATGTGGATATCTCCGATATTGCCCAATAGAGTAAAGTTTATTTC
>DAIOXG010000432.1:0-2615 GCA_036758085.1 Prevotella sp.
AACAATAAAGAAATAAGAATATGGCATTAGTAAACGAACATTACTTGAAACTTCAGAAGAACTACCTTTTTGCCGACATCGCAAAGAAGGTAAACGCTTATAAAGTTTCTCATCCAAAGGCAAAAGTCATCAGTCTTGGTATCGGCGATGTGACCCGTCCGCTTGCACCGGCAGTAATCGAAGCCATGCACAAGGCAGTAGACGATATGTCGAAAAAGGAGACCTTCCACGGATACGGTCCGGAACAGGGATATCTGTGGTTGCGCGAAGCTATCGTGAAAAACGATTTCCTCTCTCGCGGCATCCGTCTCGATCCGAGCGAAATCTTTGTAAACGACGGTGCAAAGAGTGATACCGGAAACATCGGCGAACTTGTAAGATGGGACAACAGCATCGGAGTAACCGACCCTATATATCCAGTTTACATCGATTCCAATGTGATGTGTGGTAGAGCCGGAGTGCTCGAAAACGGAAGATGGAGCAATGTTACATACATGCCATGTACGGAGACAAACGACTTCGTTCCGCAGATTCCCGACCATCGTGTCGACATGATATACCTTTGTTATCCTAACAACCCTACAGGAACAGTCATCTCAAAAGAAGAACTGAAGAAATGGGTGAACTATGCACTGAAAAACGACACGGTAATTTTCTATGACGCTGCCTACGAAGCATATATCACCGATCCTGAGATTCCACATTCAATATATGAAATCAAGGGAGCCAAGAAGGTGGCAATAGAGTTCCATAGCTATTCAAAGACGGCAGGCTTTACCGGAGTTCGTTGTGGATATACAGTCGTTCCTAAGGAACTGACGGCTGTAACCCTCGACGGCAAGGAGCGTATCGCCCTCAATCCGCTTTGGGACCGTCGCCAGTGTACCAAGTTCAATGGTACGAGCTATATCAGTCAGCGTGCTGCCGAAGCCATCTACAGCCCAGAGGGAAAAGTCCAGATAAGGGAGACCATCGACTATTATATGGGTAATGCCAAACTGATGTGTGAGGCGATGACCAAGATGGGATTCAAGGTATATGGCGGTGTCAATGCCCCGTATCTATGGGTGAAGACACCAAACGGCGTTGACAGTTGGAAATTCTTTGAGCAGCTGCTTTACGGAGCACAGGTCGTATGTACACCGGGTGTCGGTTTCGGACCGAGCGGCGAGGGATACGTTCGCTTCACCTCGTTCGGCAACAGAGAAGACTGCCAGGAGGCGATGCTCCGCATAGAGAAATGGTTAAAGGGATAAAAGTGAGCTTTTTACACAAACACAATATTAACTAAAAACGTAAAGCTTATGAACAATTTGAAGAGATTTGGCTTGATGGTTGCCGGAATGGCAGCACTTGCCACGACGATGACAGCACAGGACAAGGTTGAGGCTACGGTTTCGGCAGACTTCGTGAGTGATTATGTCTGGCGTGGACAGCATCTTGGTGATATCAGCGTGCAGCCTACTTTAGGCGTGGCATACAAGGGCTTGTCGCTTACCGCCTGGGGCAACTACGGTCTTTCCAACTCTGATGACAACAAGGAGATAGACCTCACGTTAGGTTATACCACCGGTGGATTCAATGTAGGAATTACCGATTACTGGAGTGCAAAGGAAGGAAAGTATTTCTCTTACGCAAGCCACAAGACTCTTCATGTGTTCGAGGCAAATGTGGGCTACGATTTCGGACCCGTCGCCTTGCAGTGGTACACAAACTTTGCCGGAGCCGACGGACTGAACAAGAGTGGCGACCGCGCCTATTCATCTTATGTAGAGGCAAGCGCACCGTTTAAACTTGCCGGTTGCGACTGGACGGCAGCCGTGGGAGTCGTGCCGTATGCCACAGACTTCTATGCCAAGGCAAACGGATTTGCCGTGACAAACGTGTCGCTGAAGGCGGAAAAGGAAATTACGGTAACCAAATCCTTTACATTGCCGCTCTTCGCAAGCATCTCCGCAAACCCGAGCACACAAAAGGCATATTTAGTTTTTGGTTTCACCCTTCGGCCTTAAAAGTATAGAAATATAGAACATTATCACGGCTAAGAAGTATGTCTCACATCAAAAAGACATACAAAGCCGTGAATAAAATGACAAAAGGTATGCTGCAATAGAAAAAAGCATTACCTTTGCACAGTAAAAAATAAGAACCATATAAATAAAACTTTAAACAATGGCAAATTTAAGATTTCAGGTTGTTGAAGAGGCGTTCAAGAAACGTCCCGTTGAAGTGATTGCACCTGTTGAGCGTCCTTCCGAGTATTTCGGAAAATACGTGTTCAACCGTGCAAAGATGTACAAGTATCTGCCAGCCGATGTCTATGACAAACTTATAGATGTTATCGACAATGGCGCTACGCTCGACCGCTCAATCGCCAATGCTGTGGCTAACGGTATGAAGCAGTGGGCAGAGGAGAACGGCGTTACCCACTATACTCACTGGTTCCAGCCGCTTACAGGCGGTACAGCCGAGAAGCACGATGCCTTCATCGAGCACGACGGCAAGGGCGGAATGATTGAGGAATTCTCTGGTAAGCTGCTCGTTCAGCAGGAGCCTGATGCAAGTTCATTCCCTAACGGCGGTATCCGCAACACCTTCGAGGCTCGTGGATATTC
>DAIOXG010000433.1:0-2609 GCA_036758085.1 Prevotella sp.
TAAGGTGTTTTCAAGGTGTAGAAATAGGTTTATATTATATATAATATATATTATATATAATATAAAAATTCACTTCCACTTTTTGATGGTGCTTAATGAAACATGAAACAATGAAACATGAAACAAAATCAAACAGACAACTGTACGACTTTATGCAATAGTTTATTCACTTTAATGGTGTAAACAATTCATTTTTAAATAAATAGCTGAAGCTGTGTTTTATGTGCCTTGCTTGGCGCATGCTGCGTATCGAATAAAAAAAACGCCATGAAAGGGCAAAAGTCTGTCAAAAATGCTTTTTTTTCCCTTTCATAGCGTATAAAAAACGATACATATCATGCGAGGATTTGCCTCGGATTATGCAATTTGACGCCTTTTCAGCTCGTTTTTTTGTTTTATGTACAAGGTGTAACTTATGATTGGTTGATATTAAGCCAAGAATGACTGATTTTTATGCTTGCCCAGTCTTTCTTGTATATTCCCGGAACTAAAATTACACATTCCCGGAACTTAAAGTGGCGAGAACCTTTGTGTTGGCTTCGTCAACCTTTGAATTTTCTATCGAACGGAGATAGATCATAGTTGTAGTTTCAGAGTTGTGGCCCATCGCCTCACTAATTACCGAAACGGGAATCTTGCAGCTTCTTGCTGCCGTTGCCCATGAATGGCGCGCCACGTATAGAGTAACGTGTCTCTTTTGTCTTATTTGTCCTTTCCATTGTCGTCTTCTTTTTATGATGTTTGATAATTCTTTTGCTGACCTCTATAGCTGCATTTGCCTCCGTTATTCATTAGTAGCACAAAAAGTGCAGCAATGTTGCACCTTTGGTGCAGCATTGAGATACTGGCAGCGTTTGGTGCAAACATCAACTCCATGCAGTGTAGACACAAATTGCAGACAGTCTAAAAAAAAAGTCTGTTGCTGTTTTTGCAATGGTATAAACGTGGAGTCGCTTACGGTAAACACATGGATATTATAAACAAATTCTCTAAAATTTGTATTTTTCAAATATAAAAACGTAACTTTGTAGCCAAATTCAACAAAAGAAGAAAAATATGACACGTTTTTTTAGAAATTCGTTGATACTCGCCATCTTGAGCTGTAGTAGCTTGTGTGCTACAGCCCAAACGCAGAACTACAGAGAGATGCATAAGGTAAAGAAAGGCGAGACCGTATTTGGCATTGCAAAGAAATACGAGATAACAATAGAAGAACTCGTAAAGGCCAATCCAGACATGAATGCCGTGGGGTATGAGCTGAAAAAGGGAGATTATATCTTTATACCATATTCAGCAAACTCAAAACCTGTTGTCAATGCAGAAAAAACTAAACAGCCGACGACAGCGGGAAAGAAAGTGGAAAAGGCAATCCGTGTAGGGATTATGCTGCCGCTTCATAATGTAGACGGCGACGGCAGAAGAATGCTTGAATATTACCGCGGACTGCTGATGGGATGCGACAAACTGAAGAAGGAAGGTGCAAATATCATTGTCAATGCATGGAATGTTCCTATCGATGCAGATATAAACACGACACTTGCAAAAAATGACGCCGCTCAATGTAACGTCATCTTTGGACCGCTATATTCAAAACAGGTTCCGGCATTGTCGGAATTTACAAAGAAACACGGTATAAAGCTCGTCATCCCGTTCTCGATAACTGGAAATGACGTGGCGACAAATCCGAATATCTTCCAGGTGTACCAGAGTCCGGAGCAGTTCTACAGTGAAGTGGCACGCCAGTTTGTCGGCAGGTTCACGACGCAGCATGTAGTAGTTGTAGACTGCAACGACCGCACCAGCGACAAGGGGGTATTTACCTTTACGCTGAGAGAGGCGCTGGCAAAGAAAGGACAGACGTATACTATCACGAATGTTACGAACAGTGCAGAGAGCTTTGCAAAAGCATTCAGTACGACAAAGCCGAATATTGTAGTGCTGAACACCGCCCGCTCTCCGGAGCTGAACGCCGTAATAGCAAAGCTCGATCAGCTGAAGGCGTCGGCTCCGACAATGAAGATCTCACTCTTCGGCTATACGGAATGGCTGATGTATGCTAAGTATAATATGGACAAGTTCTGTAAATACGACACATACGTTCCGACACATTTCTATTATAATCCGCTCTCTACGGCAACCAAGGCGTTTACTGACGATTACATGAAAAAGTTCGACCAGAGTCTGATGGACTATATGCCGCGTTTTGCCATAACAGGCTACGACCATGCCCTGTATTTTATCGGAGGAATAAAAAAACAGGGCAGCAAGTTTGTTGGAGCCGAAGCAGACAAGAATGCCTTGCAGACACCGATGCATTTCAAGAGAGTAGGCGGACAGAACGGAGGGTTGCAGAATGTAAGTGTAAGTTTCGTACATTACAATACGAACCATTCCATATCTATAATAAACTATTAAACAAGAATATTTAAGACTCTAATAATGAAGAGATTAAGACTCGTTGTTTTGTCCTTTGCCTTAATGCTTACCCTTATGGCGTCAGCCCAGATAGGCAAGCATCGCAATGATTTGAGCATAGGAGTGAATGGCGGTTATGTGATGAGCAATATCGGTTTTACGCCAAAGGTAAACCAGAAAATGTATGGCGGGTT
>DAIOXG010000434.1:0-2598 GCA_036758085.1 Prevotella sp.
CAATATAGTGTTTTTATTGTACTACGATATCCACACACTTTTTCCAGTGGTCCAATCTGTATTTTCTGTTTCATACGAGTAAAACTTTCCGCAAAAATACATAATTTGTTTCGTATGAGTAACAAAACCGATATATTTTATGCTTTTGTTACTTATAATTAACAAAAGCAATCAAGATATTTGAAAGCACGCTGAATACCATACACTCCGTCTATGGGGTCAATCCTTCCCTTGTCCGTTTCGCAAGCCGAGAGAACCACCATCTTAGTCGCTTCAAGGTTTATCCGCAGTATCCTTTCCGTGTCTCATCAGGACTGTTTCTGCCCCCTGCCGGGAGCGAAAGATAGCTTTGCAGGTGTTTTAACTGCCGTTAAAAGTGTTTTTAACTACCGTTGAAAGTGTTTTTAACGGTAGTTACAACACCTGTGTCTGGCTGCTTCCCTCCCCGGATGGCATAATATTATCCCTCCTTTTGCCTTGTCTGCTGCCATGCAAAGGCGAGCACCACGGCGAATCCGGCAAGCGGAATGAAGAAGGGTAGGGTGAAGTTGTCGGTGCTGTCGGCAATAATTCCCATGGCGAGGAAGGCGCAGCCGCCCACCGGAGTCATCATGAGAATCGACGAGGCACTCTTTGTCAAAGCCCCTAAGTCGCGCAGCGTAAGGGCGAAGATGGTTGGAAACATTATTGCCTCGAAGAAGTAATTACACAGCAGGGCGGTGATAGACACCGTCTGTCCCAGTCCGGCAAGAATAGTGGCTATCGAAGCCACCGTTCCTATGGCGCATACAAACAGGTATTTCTCTGCCGCCATATTGCTCATCACGGCAGAGCCCACAAAGCGCGAAAGCATGAAGATGCCCAGTCCGATGGTGAGGATAGTGGATGCCGTAGCCGACTTCATCCATCCCTCGCCCGTAATATAGTTGATAAAATAGGAGTTGATGGAAATCTCAGCCACTTCGTAAGCTAACAGCGCCGTCAGTCCGAACAGGAAATGCCTGTTTGCAAACAGACGTTTCAGGTTATGTCCTCCCTCGTGTGCCTCCTTATCGTCGGCATGCTTAATCTCCGGCAGCTTGATGCGCGAGAACACCACGGCAATCAGCAATACCACTGCCCCCATTACAGCATACGGCACTACGGCATTGCCGCCCGTACCGTCGCTGTCGTCCTGAAGCAGGAAACTGCCCACCACGAGAGTGGCAAACATAGAGCCCACGCCGTTAAACGACTGTGAGAAGTTAAGTCGTGCCGTAGCCGTCTCCTTCGGTCCGAGTTCCGTTACGTATGGGTTTGCCGAAGTCTCGAGAAAAACCAGTCCGCAGCCTATAACGAAGAGAGCCAGCAGATAGGCATAGAAAGTGCCGGCAGCGGCACAGGGTATGAAGGCGAGAGCCCCGACGCCGAACAAGCACAGTCCGCAGACCACGCCGCGTCGGTATCCCATACGGTTGATAAACAGTCCGGCAGGTATCGCCATGAGAAAATATCCAATGTAGGTAGTAACCTGAATCAGCGCCGACTGTGTGATGGAAATGTTCAGTTCGGTCTGGAAGTGTTTGTTGAGTACATCGAGAATAGCCCTTGCAAATCCCCACATGAAGAAGAGCATCGTAATAAGAGCGAAAGGTACGGCATATTGCGTGCTGCTAAGTGATAGTGATTTCTTTTCCATTTTTTTAAATTTGATGCAAAGGTAGTTTAAAAAATGAAAATCAGGAAGTGTGTATGGAAATAATGACAACAATAAGCGTAGGATTAGAAAAGAATGCGTATCTTTGTCTCTGTAATAAAAAGAAAACAAGCGATGAGAGACTTTAAAGATATAAAAATTGCGGTTGCCGGCACGGGCTACGTTGGGTTGAGCATTGCCACGCTCCTCTCGCAGCACCACCATGTTACGGCAGTTGACGTCATTCCGGAGAAAGTGGAGAAACTCAACCACCGCGTGTCTCCGATACAAGACGAATATATAGAGAAATACCTTGCCGAGAAGGAACTCAACCTTACGGCAACCCTCGACGGGAGGACGGCCTACGGCGATGCCGACTTTGTGGTGATAGCTGCACCGACAAACTACGACCCGGTGAAGAACTATTTCGACACGAGCCATGTGGAGGAAGTAATCGACCTCGTGCTTGAGGTGAATCCCGATGCCGTGATGGTTATCAAAAGCACCATCCCCGTGGGCTACACCCGTAGCCTGTATCTGAAGTATTATAATAAGGGAGTGAAAAAACTGAACCTTCTCTTCTCTCCAGAGTTCCTACGCGAGAGCAAGGCACTCTACGACAATCTCTATCCGAGCCGTATCATCGTGGGCTATCCAAAGATAATCGACCGCCCCGAGTTTGCTGAGGGCAACAAGGCGATAGAGAGCGTTACCGATGTGGAGCAGATGAAAGAGGCAGCCCGCACCTTTGCTGCCCTGCTCCAGGAGGGAGCGATAAAGGAGAATATCGACACGCTGTTTATGGGCATGAAAGAGGCAGAGGCTGTAAAGCTCTTTGCCAATACTTATCTCGCCCTTCGAGTGAGCTATTTCAATGAGCTCGACACCTATGCCGAGGTGAAGGGTCTCGAAAACAAGGCGAT
>DAIOXG010000435.1:0-2591 GCA_036758085.1 Prevotella sp.
AGGCGTAAATGCACAAAAAAGGTGTGTTGCTATTCATCATTTGGACACACCGTGGGTGCGACATGAAGTCGCATAGATAATTGTTGGAATGATACTTTAAGTATCAGTTTTAACCCGCTGTTCCGTCAGCGGTAGCCTACCGACCGATGCACCTTAATGTTGTATTAAGCGGTCGGGACAAAGTACACTTTCACAAGACAAGACAGAACCGTGAGGGGAAGTCAAGTATGGTTAGTATCATACCGTAGAGTGGCGAGGCTGGATAGTATGGTTAGCGTAAGCGAACTGTTAGTAAACTTCGTAATGTCGTAAAAGAGTGCAAGATACTGATACACTCTACCCAAAATGGGATGCGGTCAGATAATCCTCTCCATGGTAGGATTACACGGATGTAAAGACCGTCGGAGGATGAGACAGAACCTAACCTATCCGTTAGTTATCTATGTGGAACATGGTAAGCCTGTACATCTCCTGTCAGACAAAAGACAGGTAAGCTGAAAGTAATGGATGCTGAATGATGTGCAGGTATAAGATAACAGAGAAAGCGAATGCCGTTCTGTAATGGGACGGATAGGGTTTGAGCCACTTATCACGAGTTGACAAGGGACAACATCAACCTACCACGAAAGTGGGCAGACTTCTGTGGTAATGTTTGGGAGGCAAATACCCAACATTAGCCAAATGGTAATTCTTTACAATAAACTTTTAGAACTTTTTAAAGTAGGAATGCAAATGAACGATAAAATCAAAGAAAATCTCCTCGACCAATCGTGTGCGCCGACTGACAACCTGCAATCAAATTGGGACAGAATAGACTGGACTAAGGCGGAGCAAGCTGTTAAGAAGCTTCAAGCTCGTATTGTAAAGGCTCAGAAGGAAGGCAGACATAACAAGGTGAAAGCCTTGCAATGGACGCTTACCCACTCTTTTTACGCAAAAGCCTTAGCCGTAAAGAGGGTTACTTCTAACGGGGGTGGTTGTACTCCTGGGGTTGACAAAGAAATATGGGATACCCCTAAAGCTAAAATGCAAGCAATAACCCAACTCAAACGCAGAGGCTACCAGCCAATGCCGCTGAGAAGAGTTCATATCAAGAAGAGCAACGGCAAACTGCGACCGTTGGGAATACCGACAATGAAAGACAGAGCCATGCAAGCACTCTATCTTATGGCATTGGAGCCTGTATCAGAAACTACAGCTGATACTCGTTCATACGGTTTTCGCAAGGAACGCTGCTGTATGGATGCAATACAGCAATGTCATAACATTCTCCGAAAGGGATATTCTCCCGAATGGATTTTGGAGGGTGACATAAAAGGGTGTTTTGACCATATCAGCCATGAGTGGTTACTTGCCAATATCCCAATGGATAAGGCAATACTCCGAAAATGGTTGAAATGTGGCTATGTTTTCAACAAGCAAATGTTCCCGACCGAGGAAGGAACACCGCAAGGTGGTATAATTTCTCCGACACTTGCCAATATGACTTTGGACGGATTGCAGAAAGCTCTTGCAGATAGATATAAGCGCCATCATGTTAATGGTAAGTTGTATTCACCAATGGTGAACCTTGTACGTTATGCGGATGATTTTATCATCACTTGCGAGAACAAGGAAACTCTTGAAAATGAAATCAAGCCATTGGTTGCTGAATTTATGTCTGAAAGAGGTCTGACCTTATCAGAGGAAAAGACGGTGATAACCAACGTGCATGACGGTTTTGATTTTCTTGGCTTTAATATCCGCAAATACGGCAAGGACATATTGACCAAGCCGACAAAGAAATCCGAGAAACGCTTTATGGAGAATATCCGTAAGGTAATTAAGGAGAACAAGGGTTGCAGACAGGAGTCGTTAATCAGAATGTTGAACTCTAAAATCCGAGGATGGGGAGGTTATTATCAGCATGGAGCGACACGTGATTCATTTCACAGAATCGACCATCAGATATTCCTCTCACTATGGCAATGGGCAAAACGCCGTCATTCCAAGAAAGGGAAACGGTGGATAAAAGACCGATATTGGCATGACATTCGAGGGAACAAATGGACTTTCGCTTCAAAATTCAAGAAACCAAACGGAAAGGAAGACCAATTGACATTATTGTCTCTGACTTCATCGTTTCCATTCCTGCAATACACGCAGATTAAAGGAGACATGAACCCGTTTGATGCAGACTGTCGTCTGTACTTCTATAAAAGAAAGAAGTCGAAAATGCTTGTTACGCTAAAAGGACGCAAGTCACTGCTGTACCTATGGGAAAAGCAAGGACGCAAATGTCCTATATGCGGTGAGCCTATTGATACGCACAAGGCATGGAATGTCATGCCAACCGTTCAAAACGGAAAGAAATGCAATCTGTTGGTTCATGATGAATGTTTTAAATTATCCCGCAAATCAAATGGAAACAAGAAGTAGTTTGAGCCGGTCTCTGCATACAAACAGAGGCTTAGAAAAGCTTGAGCCGTATGAGGGGAAACTCTCATGTACGGTTCTTAGGGGGGAAGAGGGCAGCAATGCCCTTGACCTACCCGATCGACCGTCAGACTTGGCACAGCGTGACGGTCGAGGTGTGCGTGCCGGCAACGAGA
>DAIOXG010000436.1:0-2591 GCA_036758085.1 Prevotella sp.
TGCCGCCGAAGGGGTGGACACTATCTTCGGATATCCCGGCGGGGCGATAATGCCGGTATTCGATAAGTTATACGACTATACAAGAGGCGAGAAAAAGACTTTCAAGCATATTCTCGTGCGCCACGAACAGGCTGCCGTTCATGCCGCTGAAGGTTATTCAAGAGTTAGCGGAAAGGTCGGTGTATGTCTTGTTACAAGCGGACCGGGAGCTACTAACACGCTTACCGGTGTGGCTGATGCCATGATGGACTCTACTCCGCTTGTCGTCATCGCCGGACAGGTGGGCGTTGACGCCCTGGGAACTGATGCCTTTCAGGAAGTTGACCTCGTCGGCTTGGCTCAGCCTATCAGTAAATGGAGCTACCAGATCCGACGCGCTGAGGATATTGCATGGGCGGTTAGTCGTGCCTTCTACATTGCCGGCTCGGGAAGACCGGGACCGGTGGTTTTGGACTTCCCCAAAAATGCTCAGGCTGCTTCTACTGAATATGTGCCTCAGCATATCAATTTTGTCAGAAGCTACAACGCACGTCCGGAACTCGACATGGACAAGGTGAAAGAGGCTGCCGAGATTATCAATAATGCCCAAAAACCTCTGGCTCTCGTCGGACATGGTGTGGAGATCGGAAATGCCCAGGATGAACTTGTTGATTTCCTCGAAAAGGCGGATATCCCTGCTGCAAGGACTCTGCTGGGACTGTCGGCTCTGCCTTCCGACCATCCTCTGAATATGGGTATGCTCGGCATGCACGGCAATTATGCACCGAACTTGAAGGAACAGGAATGTGATGTTCTGATTGCCATTGGCATGAGGTTTAGCGACCGCGTTACTTGCAACATCGATACTTATGCTAAACAGGCTAAGGTTATTCATCTCGACATCGACGAGTCGGAAATCGACAAGAATGTGAAGACTGCCGTGGCTGTTGTAGCCGACTGCAAGGAGTCTTTGCCGGCTATCACGAAACTACTGAAGAAGAATGTTCACAGAGAATGGAGAGACAGTTTTAAGCCTCTCTTCGAAATGGAATACGACAAGGTTATCAAACCGGCTATTCATCCTGAAAGCGGCATGCTGCTGATGGGCGAAGTGGTGAATGCCGTGGCTGAGGCTACTAAGGGCGACGCTGTCCTCGTTAACGACGTTGGACAAAACCAGATGTTCTCTGCAAGATATTTTAAATATAACCAGAAACTGTCTATTGCCACGAGTGGCGGTCTCGGTACGATGGGATTCGGACTGCCTGCTGCCGTTGGGGCTACTTTCGGTGCTCCGGAACGTACAGTCTGCCTGTTTACCGGCGACGGCGGATTTCAGATGAGCATTCAGGAACTGGGTACTATAATGGAACAACAGGCTCCGGTAAAGATGATTCTGATGAACAATAATTATCTCGGCAACGTAAGACAATGGCAGGATATGTTCTTCGGAGGAAGGAAGTCTTTCACCAAGATGATGAACCCGCAATATAAATCCATTAGCGACGCTTATGACATCCCCTATGCTCTGTCTGTTACAAGGGATGAACTGAAGGAAAATATCCGGAAGATGCTTTCTACCGACGGTCCGTTCCTTATGGAATGTGCCATAAAAGAGGAGGACAACGTACTGCCTATGACACCACCGGGGAAATCTGTCGACGAGATGCTTTTGGAAATTAACATTTGACGTGTATGGAAGGAAAAGATAAAAAACTGTATACTTTATTGGTGTACTCTGAGAATATAGCTGGTCTGCTGAACCAGATTACGGCGGTGTTCACAAGAAGACAGATTAATATCGAAAGTCTTAACGTCTCGGCATCGAGCATTAAAGGGGTACACAAATATACTATTACCGTATGGAGCGACGAGGAGCAGATTCTGCTCGTTACTAAACAGATAGAGAAGAAGATTGATGTCATCAAGGCGGATTATTATACCGACGAACAACTGTTTATCCGGGAGGTTGGCCTCTTCAAGCTCTCTACGCAGATTATCATGGACAACCCGGAAATTTCAAGGATTATCCGTCATGCCGATGCACATATCGTGGAGGTGAACCCTACTTTCTGTGCGGCTATGCAAAACGGCAGAACGGAGGAGATTACGGGATTGTATCACGAACTTCAAAAATACAACTGCGTTCTTCAATATACAAGAAGCGGACGTATTGCCATTACAAGAAACCCTGTTGAAGAGGTCAGCGACTTCCTCGAACTTCAGGAAAAAAGGAAAACTGACAAAACGGATGAAAACATTTGATAAAATAGGAAGATACGGATTTCTCGCTGAACCGTTCCACTGCGATTTCTCTAAGCGACTGTTTATCGGACATCTTGGCAACCACTTGCTGAATGCCGCTGACTTTCACTCTAACGACCGCGATTTCGGCATGAATTATCTCAACCCTATACACAAGACGTGGGTGCTCTCCCGACTTGCTATCGAGATGGAAAGTATGCCTGTGGCTTACGAGAAATTCGATGTCGAGACTTGGGTCGAGAGTGCCATGAGGTATTTTACCAACAGGGACTTCCGCATTTCAAGTCCTGACGACAAAATTGTCTACGGATACGGCAGAAGCATCTGGGCGATGATTGATACCCAAA
>DAIOXG010000437.1:0-2578 GCA_036758085.1 Prevotella sp.
TGTTAATTGCCTATGTTCTTATTGCAACAAGTTGGCTTATGAAAGTTAACAGAGCTGCCGTGGCAATGTTCGCAGGCGCTGTCGGTTGGGTTTTATATATTTGTTACGGAACAGATTTCGTCGTGTCACAGCACCCTCGGGAATATGCAGATTTTCTTGCAGGAGTAGCGCCTACGGCAGGGAATGTGAAAATGTTCATTTCACAGAACGTGTTTTTGTCGTATGTGGGTAAAGGGGCTGAAATTGTTCTTTTTCTCCTTGCCACCATGTCTATTGTCGAGATATTGAATAATAATGGATGTTTCGATTTCCTAACTGTTATGTTGAGGACTCGCAAGAGTAAAAGGCTGTTGTGGATGATAGCAGTTATCACATTCATAATATCGGCAAATCTCGATAATCTTACCACTACAACGATGATGCTTGTTGTGATGCATAAGCTCATCGCCAATCGTAGGCAGAGAGTAGTATATGGGGCGGCTATTGTTATTTCTGCAAATTGCGGAGGTGCCTTGACGGTTATTGGTGACACTAACGGACTGTTACTGTGGAACAACGGGGCAATAGATGCAACCAAATATTCATCCTGGCTTGCTGTTCCTTGTCTGATTTCATTATGCCTCCCGGTATGGTGGTTAGGGCGACAATTAAAGGATAGGGTGGAGATAAATGAAGTGGCATTGCCGTATCGCGGTGATGATACGAAACTCAATAGGTGGCAACGGATGCTGATGCTCTTTGTGGGTATTGGAGGCTTGTGGTTTATCCCGACATTCCATAATATAACAAAGTTGAGTCCGTTCCTTGGTGCACTCTGCGTACTCTCTCTACTATGGGTAGTTAATGAGATTGTCAATCGCAAGCTTATGGATGTAGACAAAATGATTCAGCGGAAGATACCGAGAGTATTACAGTATGGTGTTTTGCAGATGATATTGTTTACCCTGGGTGTGATGTTGGCTATCGGAGTCGTTGTTGAGACAGGTTTCGTATCGGTGGTGACACAGTTCTGTGATAATACAATACATAATGTTTGGGGATTTGGAGCATTGGCGGCGATGTTCGGGGCTTTCCTCGATACCTTCGCTACGCTTGCAAGCTTCTTTTCTTTGCATGATGTAATGGATGTTTCCCAACTGGGAATGTATTCCGATTCAGATTATTTGGAAAATTTCGTGCGTAATGGCATGTATTGGAAGATAATAGGCTACAGTGCATCCGTTGCAGGAAATTTCTTGCTCATTAGTTCAATGAGCGGACTCGCGTTTATGCGGATGGAACGTGTGCATGTATGGTGGTATCTCCGTAATGCCGGCGTGATGTCTATATTGGCTTGGGGGCTCGGGCTCGCTTTTATGTGGGCAGTCTCAATGCTCGCTTGACGAACTGTTGAATGTGAATAACTAACTATATTAATTGAATGTGCTTATAGCATAACAGGTATTTTAATAGGTATATAATAATTATGAAAATCAAAACTATTGGTGTGCTCACCTCTGGAGGTGATGCACCTGGAATGAACGCAGCGATTCGTGCGGTAACTCGAGCTGGTATTAGCAACGGGTTTAAGATTAAGGGTATCTTTCGTGGTTATGATGGATTGATAAACAATGAAATCAAGGATTTCACAACAGAGAATGTCAGTGGTATTATCAATCGCGGCGGTACAATTCTTCGTACGGCACGCAGTAAGGAGTTTGAAACTCCGGAAGGACGCAAGAAAGCATACGAGAATCTTGTGAAAAACAAGATTGACGCTCTTGTCGTAATTGGTGGAAACGGTTCGCTAACAGGAGCAAAGCTGTTCGCTGAGGAGCATGATGTATGTTGCATAGGTCTTCCTGGTACTATTGATAATGACCTTTATGGTACAGACTCGACAATTGGTTATGATACAACTTTGAATACAATTGTAGAGTGTGTTGACAGAATCCGTGATACTGCGGTAAGTCACGAACGAATATTCTTCGTAGAGGTAATGGGGCGTGATGCTGGTTTCCTCGCACAGAACAGTGCTATTGCAAGTGGTGCAGAGGCTGCTATTATTCCTGAGGATTCAACAGATGTTGACCAGTTGACACGCTTTATGGAGCGCGGTATCAGAAAGAGCAAAAGAAGCTGTATTGTCATCGTTAGCGAGAGCCCGAAATGTGGTGCTTTGTATTATGCAGACCGTGTACATAAGGAATTCCCGGACTATAATGTGCGTGTGTCTATTCTTGGACATCTGCAGCGTGGTGGAAGTCCTTCTGCTCATGACCGTATCTTGGCGAGCCGCACGGGAGTAGGAGCAATAGAGGCAATTATGCAGGGACAGAGAAATCTTATGGTCGGCGTAAGAAACAATGAAATTGTATATGTGCCGTTTACTGATGCTATTCGTTCAGATAAGCCTTTCGATAAAAAACTGATTACAGTGCTTGATGAATTGAGCATTTAAAAACAGAGCATTTAATCCTCCATTATTTTAGGCCGGAAAAGTTTGTACATACTCGTTTTTTAGGACATAAGTCTTTGAAAATGGTTTAAAAGGGTATTACAAAACAATAAATATTGGCAGAAAATATTGGAGGATTAA
>DAIOXG010000438.1:0-2572 GCA_036758085.1 Prevotella sp.
GTAAATGTCGTATTGCGTTCTTTGTCGTACTTGTTGGTAACATCCACATCCCCAAGACGGATGCGCTCTTTTTCTTTAAGCCCAGCAGCCTTCTTTGCTGCTGCGGTACCGACGAAACTTACAAAACCACTGAAGTCGGTATCATACTCACCGGTCTGCTTGTTCTTACGGCTGATAGAAATTCTTGCCTTAGTAAGTGTATCCGATGTGGACTCTACTGACCAAATTGTTGCAAATGCCTCTTTACGAAAACCCATAATCAACCCTCCACTTTGTATTTTGCCTTGAAATCAGCAAGCAGCTTAGACGCAAGCATCGGCTCCTTGATAGCAAGGTAATTAGCGTTCTTAGCGTATTTGGAAATAAACTTTTTAACTTCATCAACCTTCTCGGGGTTGTCTGCAAGGAACTGCTTTACAAGCGTATCGAAACCGTTGATAATTTCTTCGGCGATAGCCTTTCCCTCAGACTCTTCCGCAGCTTTTTGTTTACTGCGATATGTATCAACATCCGAATCCGACTGCGCAATCTGAAAATAATTGCAGAGAAAATATCTCGTACAATAGGTCAGTCCGGAGCCAAATGCTTGTGAGGGGTCTGTCTGTGAACCGGTTACAAACCACGGAACCTCAATAAACTCCTCCGGGTTTTCATCGTTTACCCATTTGAAAACCATTTCTGCCTTTACCAACATCTCGGTCGCGGTACTGTCATAAGCCTTGCCGGTCTTATCAAACTTCGTGTTTGTAACCACATTCTGAGAAACCTCTACCGTTCCCGGGACAACCGACGGGATTAACGACACGCCGTACTTCTTCATTCCGGCTGTAATATTCGCCAGAATGGTCGTTATATCCGCGTATGTATAGTTGTAACCACGCTTTTCCTTAGATACCACATCAGAAATTGCTCGAATTTTTGCAAGTTTCTGAACCAGATTTAACTGTTCTGCCATTAGTTTACCTTTCCCTCCTTGATATAGGTCGCCGACTCGTCAGCTACATGAAGTAACCATGCAAACGGGAATTGCTCGTATGCGTTTCCGACACTTGTGTTACCATCCCAGCAGCTCATATGAGCATTGATTGCCACAGCCTCTTCTGGAGTAAGCTTAATAAAGTGTTGGACAAGAAAAACCGACTTGCTGCCATGTCCGCCATAGCAAAACTTCTCTTTAATCGTGTATGCGTCATAGCTTTCCCATTGACCGTTTTCATTTTTTCGATTTCTTTTCTCCGTAACATACATATTCACCTTACAGAGGTCGTGAAACAGAGCTGCGACGACTACACTATCTTCGGGAGCCTTGATTTCCGGATACACACTCAAAAGTCGTTTTAACTCATCATAAACATTCAGCGAGTGTTCTAATAACCCGCCGGGATACGCGCCATGAAATCTGCTGCTTGCAGGGCAAGTGTAGAAGTCATTATCATCAAGCCACTTCATTAACTCTGCCATACCCTCTCGGTTTACTGTACTGCACAAAGAAATAAACCGTTCTTTGTTATCCATCCGAATTCTCCTTTCACTAAAGATTTTTTAGGCTTTCGCCTTGGCTGAGGTGGTCAGATTTGAACTGACGAATGCAGGAGTCAAAGTCCTGTGCCTTACCGCTTGGCTACACCTCAATATTGCAGTTTTTCTAATTAGGTTGATATATGTAAAGAGAAACCCGTAACACGGGTGTTCTCATTTTTGAAACTAAATCTTAAATGCAAGTTTCCATCTTTGATAGTCGCTCATATAGTCTTTTGCAAGCTGTCTTTTTTTTGCTTCCTCAGTATTTCTGCCGCTGTCGAGCTTATAAACCTTACCGTCCATATGAGCTGAAGCAACTGCCCTGAAATTCGGCGTCTCTCCAACAGCCTCTCGCTCATAAGCTCGATAAAAAATTCCTGAAAGCCACGCCCTATAGTAACTAAGGCGAATTCCAGTCTGCTCTTCCTTCGATTTTGCCTTTCTGGATAGTTCAACACGAAGATATTTTACAGACGCTGTTGAACGAATACCTCGGACAACGGTATCTCCTTCTGCCCTATCTTTCCAAACAGTTTTGTTATAGTTGGGATGATTATAAACAAACTGCGTTAATTCTACACAATTCTTAAAAGCCTGTATTGCTTCCCGATATATCGGAACTTCCGTTCCATTGTAGTGAACAACCATGTTCGAGAAATCGACATCTTTGCATTTAATCTTGATGATGTCCTCTTCTGCCACACCGCCGTATGCAAGCCAATAATAGCAACGATAAATGTTGTCTGTTGTATGCATGGATTCATCGTCGTATAGTTGGTCAAGATATTTTTGAAGATGTAGTGGGCTTGCCACCATTTGCTGTTTGATTTTGTCAAGCCCGGCAGAATTGACTTGAAGCATTCCATCACAAGCATTCGGGACATCGGCAACGGTCATGCACCACTTCACATAATCTTTTAGGATGATAATTCGATTCCACTTGCTCTTCAAACGAAACCCTGTGATATTTTCAATTACCGGCTGCAGTTCCTCTGCGCTTCTGGTACACAAATCCGCACCCCACTGGACTTCATAGGGTTCAACAGCGTTA
>DAIOXG010000439.1:0-2566 GCA_036758085.1 Prevotella sp.
GTTTCTTTATTCTGTGCTCATATCGCAATGTCGGTGTAGGCAAAGCCATATTGCGGCAAAATGTTTCGCAAATATACTTGAAACCTTTTATAAATCAAATAAAAAACGGAAAAAAGTTATGAATATGATTAAAAAAAGTGGGATAGCCCCATGTTTTATGGCTTTTAACGGATATTTTTCGTACTTTTGCCAACCGATTTGGTAAACGACTTAATAAAAGTGATTATGCGAGATATTCCAGCAATAACAAAGAATCTGCTCATCATCAACATACTGATGTTTGCCGCCTATTGGGTGTTCTCCCGACTTGGCGTTGATTTGAATGACCTACTCGGACTGCATTTCTTCCTCTCGTCCGACTTCCATATCTACCAGCTCCTGACATACATGTTCATGCATGCAGGATGGACACACATATTCTTTAATATGTTTGCCCTGTGGATGTTTGGAAGAATCGTAGAGAGCGTATGGGGACCAAAACGTTTCCTTACCTATTATCTTGCCTGTGGCATCGGAGCCGGGCTGATACAGATGATAGCACAGTTCTTCTCCTTCTATGCGATAGCAAGCGAACAGATTCCGGGGTTCGGCTTTGGTGATATAATGACCGTTGTGCACAACAGCGAGGCTGTGCTCGGCAGCTGGACCACCGTGGGAGCTTCTGGAGCAATCTACGGTATCCTGCTCGCCTTCGGAATGCTTTTCCCCGAGGAGCGTATATTTATATTCCCGTTGCCGATGCCTATAAAGGCAAAATGGTTTGTCGTCTTTTATGCCGTGCTCGAACTGTCGTTGGGCCTCGGAATGCCGGGCGACAGCGTAGCCCACTTTGCCCACCTTGGCGGTATGCTCATCGGCTTCCTCCTCATCAGATACTGGCGCAAGAATCCGTACGGAGGCTTCGGCGGCGGTATGTATGGAAATTACGGCAGTCAGCAGAGTATTTTCAGTAAAATGAAAGACTATTGGGAAAAACACTCCCGGAAAACTTTCGGCAAGACTTCCGGCAATACTCGCCGTGAAACAGACTGGGAGTATAATGCGAGAAAGAAGCAGGAACAGGATGAGGTAGACCGTATCCTCGACAAGATACGCAAAAGCGGATACGACAGTCTGACGACTGAAGAAAAGCAAAAGTTGTTTGATAATGGCAGACGGTAACAACCGTCAATAGAGAAAGAATGCTGAACCAGATAAAGAAATTCATAATCCACATGATGACGGGCGCCAACATTGCCGCCATCATACTGATGCTCCTTGTGGGATTTAGCTACAGGCTCAACCCCGTAGAGCATCCGCTGACGGCTACCGTAGGACTCGTCTTTCCCGTGCTTCTCGCCACCAACGTAGCCTTTCTTGTGCTGTTCCTCATTTTTCGTAAGCGGCTCGTCATCATACCCGTGGCAGGACTGATACTGTGCTATATACCGATAAGATACTATTCGCCGATAAACATACCGCATGCCACACCCGACGATGCCATAAAGGTAATGTCGTATAATGTGTTTATGTTTAACCGCAGCGACAGTACCGGACTAAGGCGAATTGCCGACTACGTGAACAACAGCGGAGCCGCAATAGTCTGCATGCAAGAGGCAGATGTCAACGATTATGTAAAAGCGGCATTTGCCCAGGATTATAAATATATCGACTCGGCGAGAACGGCAAACTTCAGCGAGTCGCAGATAATCCTCAGCAAATATCCGATACTCTCGAAAACAAGGATAAACGAGGATGTTAAGGGCTGTCTGTGTGTTGCCTACGAAGTGCTGGTCGACGGCGACCGGACGACGGTCTTGAACTGTCATCTGGAGGGAACCGGACTGACTCCCGAAGAACGCAAAGACTTCCATAAGCTCGTGAAAGGCAACTGGAAGAGCGATACCATAGGAGCAGAGTCAAAACGCATGATAGTAAGACTCGGAGAGGCATCCCGCCGCCGTGCGCCACAGATAGAGGGGATAATAAAATACATCAACAGCCGCAAGGGAGAACCAGTGCTCCTCTTTGCCGACATCAACGATACGCCAATATCGTATTGCCGCGACCAGCTCGCAAAGAACCTTACCGACTGCTATGTCTCCACCGGCAACGGCCCCGGAATATCCTATCATTACAACACGTTTTATGTAAGAATAGACAACATAATGTGCTCCGCCGACTGGCAGCCGTATAACTTCAAAGTAGATAGAGACATAGACGTCTCCGACCACTATCCGATATGGGGATATATAAAGAAAACGCAACATAAAAACAAAAAAAGCCACTGACAACCCAAGAAGTTAAAAAAAAATAAGTATCTTTGCACGCTATGTAGCCCATAGCGTGCTCTTTAGAGTGAAATCATAACAGGATGATACCAAAGAATCAAACTGAAAACTATAATTAAAAACAATAAAAACAAAATGCAAAACAAAGGAATTGTAATTGTACTGGCAGTCTTAATGACCCTTGCAAGCATCTTTTATTTGTCTTTCTCAGTTGCCACAGGCTATTACGACAGCCAGGCAGCAAAGATAAAAGACCCGATCGCTCAGCAGGACTACAAAGACTCCGTGAAGTACCT
>DAIOXG010000440.1:0-2540 GCA_036758085.1 Prevotella sp.
GCCCTTTACCTTCAGCATTATCATTCCGCCCACACTTGGCAGATAGATGCTGGAGTTGGTACCGTTGAACTGATGGGTGCCAAGGAGCTTGCCGTTTACGTCGTATGCAGACATCTGGAACTTGTCCTTTGCCTGCGCACCGTCGACATTCACGATTACCTGTCCGTTGAATGCCTGAACAAGGCGAACTTTCTTGCCATTGCTCTTGCTGCTCTGGATATAACCGATACCTGTGGTCTGAGTACCGAATGAAACGGTCTTTGTTGTCAGTCCGAGTTCGAAAGCACCGAGGTCTGGAGCCTCTCCGGCATAACGGATTGCAGGAATGACAACATTCTGCGAAGCATAGCGGTCGCTCTCCCCTACTACAGTTCCTTTATCTACGAGCAAAGCATTGCCCTCTACCGGACGAGCCCATGTGAGATTATCCCAAACCCAGTCGCCATTAGCATTGCGGTCGGCAATGAGTTCGGCAAAGTTGTCCTCGCTGACTACATTCGACGGATCAACATTAAGGTCGGAAGTAACCATCGTACCGACAGAAAGTTCTGTTCTTCCATACTTCGTACTCTTCTCTCCCCATTTCGTCGGGTCGTCGTGATGACGGTCGGTCTTCAAGTTATCGTTGATGGCGATACAGTTAGTAGCCACCAGTTCATGACCTGCTGCAATCGGTTCGTATGCACGGTATGAGTAAGCCTTCTGCAGAGTGTTGCCCTCAACCGACTTGAGAGCGTAGCCAGTACAGTTGTTCATGATGATGTCGCCAGAGTTGTGGTTCTGGTCGAAGCCCTTGTTAACGTTGTTCACAGCGAGACAGCGGTTGAGCACAACATTCATTGCTCCCTGGTCTGAACCGCACTTAAATCCGTTTCCGTTACCCTTCGTAACAGCACCGTTGATGATAGCATTCTCGTAAGCCAAGCAGTTTTCAAACACGATAGTTACGTTATCCTCAAAGCCACCGGTCTTTTTAAAGAACACGTCGTAACCGTCGTCAGAGTTGTTGTATGCGCGGCAACCATAGAAGTAGTTACCTGTTCCGACAGAAATCTTCGGAGCGAAACCGTCAGCATCGCCGTCGCCTTCGTCCTTATTCTCGTAGGCATCACAGTTGAGGATATAGTTAAACGAACCGAGGTTCTTTATCTGCACGCCGGTGTCGCCGTTCTTATAGAACTTGCAGTCTTCGATGATATTGTCGTGTGCGTCCTGAGTGCGGTTCTTGATGTCGGTTGCCGACCCGCCAGTAGGTTTGTTGCGCTCGATAAGGAGTCCGTTATCGCTGGCGTTCGTTACGTCAACATGGTAGAAATGCCAATATGATGAGGTGAGGCGTATACCCTGATACGGATTGTCGCTATGTCCGTGTTGCGGATGATCGCAATTGATAACAGCCCTGCCGTTCAGACAGATGAGCGAGTTATAGTTGTCGGCAGTACCGTTGCGGTCGTCGATATTGATGCGAGCCGTCGGACGGTATTCGCCCGGTGCAAGATAGATTGTTGTTCCTGGGTCTACAGCCTTGTCGATGGCAAGCTGGATGCTGGCAAGAGGAGTTGCCTCAGAGATACCGTCGTTGGTATCGCTACCGGTAGGGGAAACATACAACTTCGGTCCGTTGCCGATGTTAGGAGTAGCAATCGGACTGTCGCCGGTGTTATAGTTAAGTCCTGGAGTCTGGTCGTTAGGGTTATCTGGATTATCCGGCGATGCCGTACCGCCACCGCCGATTGTCTCCTCATCGCCAATGGCAATGTTATAGATATACATACCGCCCGTTATACCGATAGTAACAGTACCGTCGGCAAGAACCTTACCGCTACCTGTCTGATGCTCCTTACCCGTAGACGACGGGAATGATGTTGCATCAACATTTGTCAGAGTAAGCGAACGGGTAGACGACTTGTTTGATGTCATATATTCCACCTTGAGCATATCTCCCGCCTTACAGTCGGGGATTGTTACGGAACAGGCATCGCCAAGCCACAGAGTACCGGTACTTCCGCCAAGGCGTACATTTCCGTTGGAGTTTGCCGTAACGGTAAAAGTAAGATTTTTGGTTGTCGTAAGCTCGGTTCCGTTGGCAACCAACGGAGCATTATCGAGAGCCTGCACATAGCAGTAGCGGCTCTTTGAATCAATTTTCCAGTTGGCATCCGCCTTAATGTTAGTAACATCTTCTGCAGCAACCGACGTGAGATTCCATCTTCTCACTTCCCTTTCGGTGTCTGCATCTTGAGCGTAGGTTGCGACAAAAGCCGTTGCAGCCATTGCTACCATAATAAATTGTTTCATTTAAACTTTAGTTTAATAGATTATTAGAATATGTTAGTAGATAAAAATCCTTGATAGTTTTATATTATGCAAATATAGATATAAATACGATTGGTAAGATAAAAATAATACAAATATATCTACGCAAACGTTTGCGTGGATGTTTTATTTTTCTTCTTTTCAATTATAAATTACTTCAAGAAAATGTAAAAATAAAATAGCCACCACTGATGGCTATTAATTCACCACTGATAAACCAATAG
>DAIOXG010000441.1:0-2538 GCA_036758085.1 Prevotella sp.
TCCATTTTTTTTATACATTCTTATATTATATAAGTAGAAACTTCCAGTTATTTTCAATATCCCATCTCTTTCATTCTATCCACGAGCATGGTGTCCGTTACGGATATCTGTTTCAAGTCTCTGAGCAGACGCAAGCGGAAGCGCCACATTCTGAAATAGAAGAACACACCTGCCGGAACGATTATGGCAGAAAGGACATTCATCCATTTTCTTTCGAAAGGTCGCGTATGTGCCTTCACCATTATTATAGGATATTCATTCAGCAAGTCTATCACTCTACGGTCTCTTGAATTCGAAAGGTCTGTGATGACATTCTCCAGCGTCTCCCCTATTCTTTCCATGTCGTGATCCGGACTGAATTTGAAGAACACCCTTATGAAGTTTGGCGGTGATTTAAGCTTGTGGGTGGCTGAGTATGCCTTTATCTCATTTGTTATAGTCTCAAGAGAAAGCTTGTCTGCCGCATAGTCCGGTTCTTCGATAATGACGTCCTTTCTCATCACGCTACGCTTTACTCTCATTCCAAGCATCTTCATCAGCAGATTTTTGTAAAGGTCAACATTGAACACCACGGAGTCATTGTTTGCCTTGTATGTGAAGAATACTGCCAACGGGGCGAGCACTGCCGTTGCTATACTTTTTCCGAACCATATTGCCCACATTCCTCCTTTCGCCATTCTATATCCTGTATTGTCGAGAATATAATAGACGATAAACACGAGTACTGAGATAATTACCGGCACACCGAGTCCGCCCTTTCGGATGATGGCACCGAGCGGGGCTCCTATAAAGAAGAATATTATACACGACAGGGCGAGCGTAAACTTGTTTATCGCCTCTATCTTATGCTGACGCAACATATTGTCGCCGTCTTTTGTCACCATCGCTTTGAATTCAAGGTTGCCAACATTGTTTTGCGCAGCCGTTATAGCTCTGTTTACGGCAGTAAGTTTTTTGTCAGAAGCGAGTTTGTCGAAGTCTTTATAGAAATCTACCTTTCCCGTCTTTACTTTCTCCAGAAGTGCCAGCGAATCACGTTTGCTTATCTGCCGGAGCCCGAACTGCATCATCATGGCATCGCGGTAGAAAGCCCGACCGATACTGTCGTACTCATGACTGATGGAATCTATTCCCGCACGTATTTGCGACAGGCTTTTTGCCTTGGCGTTGCCGGATATTGAACTTGCATCGGTCAGATTGAAGTCGTTGTCGAAATCCAATATTATCTTCTTGTCGGTGAAGGTTTCACGACGGTACGGCACACTGGCACTGCCCGTCACATCGCTCGACTTCATGTTTTCAAACCATTCTCCACTATGCAGCGTGAGCACGAGATGTTTCTTTTCTGCCGTAGACTGCAACATTCCGGAATCTGCGAGTATGATTGCCGCATCCTCATAACTGTCGGTCATACGGTAAATCATTATACCATAGAGCTTTCCTGTTTCCAGATTCTTTTTCTGAACATAAAGGTTGCAGTTAGGTATTCCATCATAGAATATACCCTCAGGGATTTCCAGCTCCGGACTTTTCTGCTTCATCGACAAGAGTAGCTGTCCGAACTGCATGTTTGCCTTTGGGGCTACTACATCCTGGAAATAGAATGACACTCCGGTTACGAATAGTGTTATTACGATAAGTGAGCGGAATGCCTGCATAAGGGATATTCCAGCAGCCTTTATAGCGGTAAGCTCACTGCTCTCGCCCAGGTTTCCGAAAGTAATAAGTGCCGAAAGCAACAGAGCAAGCGGCAATGCCTGAGGTACAAGCACAAGACTCATATACCAAAAGAACTGGGCAAGAACCTCCAGAGAGAGACCCTTACCGATGAGCTGGTCCACATATTTCCACAGGAACTGCATCATCAGCACGAACTGGCAGATGAAGAAAGTTCCGATGAATAGCAGTCCAAATTGCTTGGCTATGAAGATATCTAATTTCTTAATTCTAAACATTACCTATAGGTATATGCTGATTGTTATCGCATATATTGCTGCAAAGATAATGCAAATAAAAAAAATGGCAAAACAAAGACACTTAAAACATCTTTATTTTGCCATTTATAGCTCTTATTTTCTCTTTCTATTGGCACGTTGCTGGCGGTATTTGGCTTTCTGCATTGCAGAACCGCTGCCATGAGCTCCTGTGACATAGGCTTTTTTCTTTGCCTTCGTTTTCACTTTTCCATTGTCCGAACCTCCGGCACGTGCCGGGCGGAATGTCATGCCACCCTCGATAATCTGGTCTATATCCATAATTTGAATGTAGAGTTTTTGAATGTAGAATAATTCTAAATTGAAAAATTCATAATCGCAGCGAAGCGAGAACAATTCTAAATTCTTAATTCGATTAATGATGGAACAGGCGAACTCCCGTGAATGCCATCGCTATACCGTATTTGTCGCAGGTATCGATAACATTGTCGTCGCGCACTGAACCTCCGGCCTGAGCAATATATTCTACGCCACTCTTGTGTGCACGCTCGATATTGTCGCCGAACGGGAAGAAAGCATCGCTACCCAAGGCAACATTTGTATT
>DAIOXG010000442.1:0-2534 GCA_036758085.1 Prevotella sp.
CTTCGGCGGCAAGCGAGCGCATCAGAGCTTCAGCACCGGTAATTATATTATTTGCCATATTCATCCTTTCTTCTATTCAATAATTCTCACGCCGCCCTTATCGGCAGAACTTACACTTTGTGCGTAAGCCCTAAGAGCCTTGCTAACAGAGCGCTGTCTTGTCATAGGGCGTTGTTCCCTGCGGTCAAGTTCCTCATCAGACAGTTTCACGTTAATGCTTCTGTTAGGAATATCAATCACGATGATGTCGCCGTCGATGATTTTTCCGATATTACCTCCCGCCGCAGCTTCCGGCGAGATATGCCCGATACTCAGTCCTGACGTACCGCCGCTAAACCTTCCGTCGGTGATAAGGGCACATTCCTTGCCCATGTGCATGCTCTTGATATAAGAAGTAGGGTAGAGCATTTCCTGCATGCCCGGTCCACCTTTCGGTCCCTCGTGAGTAATAACCACGCAGTCACCCTTCTTTACCTTCCCCCCGAGAATACCTTCGCATGCATCCTCTTGAGAGTCGAACACCTTAGCCGGTCCCTCGAAATGCCAAAGTTCGCTGTCCACTCCAGCCGTCTTCACCACGCATCCGTCTTGAGCGATGTTTCCGAAGAGAACGGCAAGTCCACCGTCCTTAGTGTAGGCATGTTCCAGATTGCGAATACATCCCGTAGAGCGGTCGGTATCGAGAGACTCCCATTGTTCGTCTTGCGATCCCATCTTGGTAGAGAACCTTCTGCCGGGAGCGCTTCTATATATCCTTTCAGCTTCAGGGTCAATATTATTCCCCGTGATATCATATTTCTTCAGCTGTTCGCCGATAGTCGTTCCGTCCACCCGCTTAGCATCCTTGTGAATAAGTCCGCCCTTAGCCAGTTCGTTCATAATACCGAAGATACCACCAGCCCTGTTGCATTCCTGCACACTGTATTTCTGGGTGTTAGGCGACAGTTTGCAGAGGCAAGGCACCTTCCTGCTCAGAGAGTCGATATCCTTCATGGTGAAGTCCGTTTCCGCCTCCTGAGCCACGGCAAGCAAGTGTAGCACGGTGTTAGTACTTCCTCCCATTGCAATATCCAGAGTCATGGCATTGAGGAAAGCATCTCTCGTGGCAATATTTCGTGGCAGCACACTATCGTCGCCCTCTTCGTAATAGCGCAAGGCATTCGTAACGATTTGTCTTGCAGCGTCCTTAAAGAGTTGAATGCGGTTTTTGTGAGTTGCTAAAATCGTTCCGTTGCCCGGCAGACTCATTCCGATAGCCTCAGTCAGCGAGTTCATGGAGTTAGCGGTGAACATTCCGGAGCAACTGCCGCATCCAGGGCAAGCACAACTTTCAATCTCCTTCAGTTCTTCGTCGCTGACGCTTTTGTCGGCACCTTTCACCATAGCCGTAATGAGGTCGGCATTCTCGCCCCTCCACTTACCAGCCTCCATCGGTCCGCCGCTACAGAAGACAGTTGGAATGTTAAGTCTCATAGCCGCCATCAGCATACCCGGCGTAACCTTATCGCAGTTGGATATGCAGATCATGGCGTCAGCCTTGTGTGCATTAACCATATATTCCACAGAGTCGGCGATAATATCCCTTGACGGGAGAGAATAAAGCATGCCGTCGTGCCCCATGGCGATACCGTCGTCGATGGCAATAGTATTGAATTCGGCAGCATAGCAGCCCATCTTTTCAATTTCTTCTCTAACCACTTGTCCAATTTCGTGCAAGTGTGTATGTCCAGGCACAAACTGGGTGAACGAGTTAACAATAGCGATGATTGGTTTACCGAACTGTTCGTGTTTCATTCCTGTTGCAACCCATAACGCTCTGGCTCCAGCCATACGTCTTCCCTCTGTGCATACTGCACTCCTCAGCTTATGTTTCATCTTGTTTCTTTTATTAAGTTATGCAAGTATATCTTGCTTATACCTATTATTATATATAGCCATTTCTGCTTTTAATACCACAAATGGCACATTTCCCTTTAAAATGATTACAAAGGTACATGTTTTTCTGTAAAAAGAAACAATTTGATAGATTTATTTTCAATAATACTGGTAACTAAAAGAAAAATGTGTTAAATATCTTATAAATTGAAAGATAAATAACACATTTTGTTTGTTTGTGTGCAACAATTGCTTTTATTAAAAAGCTTGAGAAGCTTATAACGTCAGTTTTCCGTTGTTGTTGAAAATTTCCTCCTCATCGCTCATATAATATAGCACATGCTCGATTTTCGTCAAGTCATGTTTCAGACTATACAGTTCTTGTACATCATGTTCCTTCTTGTCTGCCAAAAGGTTCAGAATTTTCGTTCTGATATCCTTCATTTCCTCTTTATCTTCCGCTGTCAGTTTTCTGTTGCTGATGCAGACATCACACTGGTTGCAGTTGTCGGATTTGTTTTCTCCGAAATATTTAAGCAGTTGTCGGCTTCGGCACAAGTAATTGTCTTCGGCATATTGGATGATAGCCTCGATACGGCATTTAAAGAGTTTTTTACGTATATCGTAGACATCCTTAGAAATCCGTATTTCGTCATTGT
>DAIOXG010000443.1:0-2533 GCA_036758085.1 Prevotella sp.
AAACATTTGACCAAATTACGGAATTCAAGAAAAAGACTTATCTTTGCACCAAAAATAAATTCTTAGAAATGAGCATAATTGATTATAAGCCAAGAGTTATAGACCATCTTCTCAGCCGAAAGCTGAGAGGGAAAGGTGCGGTCTTGATTGAAGGTGCAAAATGGTGTGGCAAGACTTCGACTGGTGAACAACAAGCCAAAAGCGTGATTTATATGTCTGACTCTACCCGAAGAGATCAATATAGAATCTTCGTTGATTGTGATCCTAAAGTAATTTTAGATGGAGAAACACCACGACTGATTGACGAATGGCAACAAACGCCCAAATTGTGGGATATGATTCGTTTTGAGGTTGACCATCGTCACGGAATGGGCCAATTCATTCTCACTGGCTCTGCTGTACCTGCAAAATTAGAAGAATTACATCATACAGGAACTGGAAGAATCGCCAGATTACTCATGCGTCCTATGTCTCTATGGGAATCTGGTGACTCCAATGGCAGCATATCATTGCAGGAACTGTTTGATGCTCCAAAGGCTATTGCCGCCGAAAACAGCAACGACCTACAAAGAATAGCATATCTCATTTGCCGTGGTGGTTGGCCACAAGCAGCACTATTGGATGACGATGAAGAAATCGCTCTTGACCAAGCGATTGACTATTATGATGCAGTCGTCAATGCTGATGTTCAACGAGTGGATGGAGTGGAAAGAAATCCAGAAAGAGTAAAACGCTTGATGAAATCGTATGCACGAAGCCAAGGTACACAAACTTCTGTAGCTGAGATTAAAAACGATATGTTAGCAAACGATCAGTCCTCACTTGACGAGAAGACGGTTAGCTCTTACTTAAATGCATTACGCAAGATATTTGTCATTGAGGATATGCCTGCATGGAATCCCAACTTACGTTCCAAGACTTCCATTCGTTCTACAGATACAAGATATTTCGTTGACCCTTCAATTGCAACAGCCGCTCTTAGCATTGGACCAAATGACCTCATGAACGACTTGAATACTCTTGGACTATTTTTTGAAACCTTATGTGTTCGAGACTTACGTGTATTTGCCCAGGCTTTAGACGGAAATGTATATCATTATCGAGACAAAACTGGATTGGAATGTGATACTGTTGTACATTTACGAAATGGAAACTATGGCTTAATAGAAATCAAGATTGGTGGAGACAAACTGATTGAGGAAGGAGCAACCAACCTCAAAAAGCTATCCTTAAAGATTGACACCACAAAAATGAAATCACCTTCTTTTCTGATGATTCTTACTGCAGTAGGAAGCTTTGCCTATCGCCGAGAAGATGGAGTCTATGTAGTACCAATCGGCTGCTTAAAAGATTAATTTTATAAGATAACCAACCATGACATACGAAGAATTTAAGCAATTGGCAGAGCACCCACAGCATCGTGACATCCCTGCTATCTTCAAACTTGAAGTGATCGAAACCGAAGAGCTGCCGGAGAATATTTTCTAATTATCAACACTAACCCATATTATAATGAAGTATTTTTCATATATTTGCACATTATAATTAAGTATATAAGTATGTCTAAGAGTACAATGGCAAACAAACTCCCAAGGAAATTGTTACAAAAGATGGCTATCGTTGGCGAGCAAATCAAGTTGGCGAGGCTACGCCGAAACCTAAGCATGGCACAGGTAGCGGAAAGGGCTACTTGCTCGGAAGTGACCTTATGCAAAGTGGAAAAAGGTGCACCGACGGTGTCCATAGGAATTTACCTGCGAGTGCTGTATGCATTGCAGTTGGATGATGACATTCTGTTGCTTGCCAAGGATGACGAACTCGGCAGATCATTGCAAGATTTGGGCTTGAAAAATCGCCAAAGAGCAACTAAAAAGGAATAAAGGATGGAGAAGCTGTTTGTTTTTGGAGATTTCGACTGGCTGCATGAGCCGGAACTGATAGGTGAACTATGCTATGAAAAGTTGCGTGGTTCGGATAGTTACGCCTTCAGGTTTGACAACGATTGGCTCAAACTTCATGCTGGAATCAAAGCCCTTGCCAAGCAAATGCAAATTCCACAAAGAGAGCAAGCGATGTTTAAGGATAGATTCAAGCTTAACCTAAATTATAATTAAACTATTTAAGAGTTTACTTCATTATATTTATGGTTATGCGAATACATTAAATAAGAAAAGTGCTGCACACTTCATAGGCTTTCTTTAAGAATTTCTCCAACGCCTTGCGCGAGGATCCTCCATGATACTGCATTGTGTTGCCGTTTACATCATGAAAACATACCCAATGGGGGCAGAGATATAGCCAATCGTAGATGCGTTCCAAGGATTGCTCGTGCGGGAATACCACCACACGATGCCACATGCAATCATACCAACCAAAACCGAAACTTGAAATGTATATTATCCTATGAATTAAGCAGGTTAAAAGTTTGTATGTGCACAGGAGTTGTGAAGATTGTGTGGAGAAGTTATGCAGAAAGGTCTTAACGGTTATCTCATATCGAACGATATGCACATTCATAACGAACGATACGCGT
>DAIOXG010000444.1:0-2528 GCA_036758085.1 Prevotella sp.
TGTTGGCAGGAGCACCGAACACAGAGGCGAGGAACGTAGCAAGACCATCGCCGCAGAGCGTGCGGTGCAGGCCGGGTTCCTTGATGAAGTTCTTGCCCACAGTGCTCTGAATAGCACACATATCGCCAATGTGCTCCATGATTGTGGCGAAGGCGATAGGGAATATGGCGATGATAGACGTCACGATAAGGTCGAAGTTGGGGTCTTTCATTACAGAGATTGCCGTACGATCCATATCAATAGGCAGACCAATCCACGCCACCTCATTGAGTTTGGAGAAGTCGACCTCGCCCATTGCTGCAGCCAGGATATACGATCCGACAACGCCAAGCAGGATAGGCACAATCTTAATGATGCCCTTGCCCCAGATAGATGTTCCGATGACGATAACGATGGCCGTAACGGCAAGCAGCCAGTTCTGCTGACAGTTGCTGATAGCCGATCCGGAGAGCGTAAGACCGATAGCGATAACCATCGGACCGGTAACCACCGGCGGAAAGAAGCGCATCACCTTCTCCGTGCCGAACATCTTCAGCAGGAACGCCATCACAAAATAGAGCAGCGACGCCGCTGCCACACCGATGCAGGCATAGTTGAGCGCCACCTCGTCTGTCAGCCCCTGCGCCACGCACAACTGCTTTACAGAGGCATAGCCGCCAAGGAAAGCGAAGCTCGAACCGAGGAATGCGGGAACTTGCAGTTTGGAAACAAGATGGAAGATGAGTGTGCCGATACCGGCGAAAAGCAATGTGGCACTCACATCGAGTCCGGTGATGAGCGGAACGAGAATTGTGGCTCCGAACATGGCGAACAGATGCTGGAGGCCGAGAATTGCAAACTTGGGCTTGCCCAGTTGGCGGGCATCATATATGCCCTGGTTGTCTGTGTTCATACTATTTGTTTGTTTTTAGTTGTTTTTACTTCCAGTAGTCAGGATTATTAACCATTACACATTATTTATATATCATAACGTTTATAAATAATTTTTATTGCATTCCTAAAAAACAAATCATTATCTTTGTCAGATATAAACAAAACTATCTACTCTGACAGCACGCATGTCTGCATGGAATGCGGAATGAGATGGGGCGGCAGATAAACAGCCAATGGACAAACTGACAAAAGAGCAACGCCACCGTTGCATGGCATCGATACGAGGAAAGGGCACCAAGCCGGAGATTACGGTGAGGAAGTTCCTGTTCAGCCGAGGGTTCCGCTATCGGCTCAACCATCCACGTCTGCCCGGCAGACCGGACCTCGTGCTGCGCAAGTACCGGTCGGTGATATTCGTGAACGGATGCTTCTGGCACGGGCATGAGAACTGCAAATACTATGTGCTACCGAAGTCGAACGCCGAGTTCTGGCAAGCGAAGATAGAGCGCAACCATGCACGCGATATAGAGGAGCAGCGCAAACTCGCCCAGATGGGCTGGCATTGCATCACGGTGTGGGAGTGTCAGCTGAAGCCTGCTGTCAGAGAGAAAACACTCGAGTCATTGGCGTTCACGCTCAACAGCATTTTCCTAAAAGACCATAGTGTCAAGCGCTATACACTGCCCGAAGAGGAACACGCTATGGCGGCGGAGCCGTATTTCTCTAACGAATAATCAACCAAGTACACACTTCTTCTAACGAAAAAGAGACAATCTGCAAGAGCTTTTAGGGATAATATCCACTAAAGCTACTTACAGATTGTCTCACTACTAACCGGATTGCTTAACGCAACTAAAACTACATTTATTCAGAATATTTCATTCAATCTTCAAAGTCTTCGTCATCCCAAAGATCGCCGCTACCAGTATGTCCGTCAGCATCTCCCTCACCATTTCCATCATCAAAGAGAGAATAGTCACGTTTTGGGGCAAAGCCTTCTACTATCTGTCCACTTTCACTAAGAAGAGACTCGATTCTAACTTCATACACCTTGACTTCCGGTTTTATATAGTTTTTCATTTTTCCTTAGTTTTTATTTGATGAATTTCTTTCCATTATGGATATACACTCCTTTGACAGGACGTGACACCTTTACTCCCTGAAGGGTATAGAACGATGCGTTGCCGTCTGTACTATTCGGCTTGACTTCTGTTACAGTAGTAGTGCTTCCGCCATCATCTTCGTCATCGAAGACAATAGCCACCTTGGAAAGCGACTGATTGTTCAAGTCCGTCTCATTTCCGAGGAACTGTCCGTTAAAATCGATATACCCGAACTTCGCTCCCACTCCACCGTCTACATCAGTATTTGCCGGAATACTCAGGTAAGCTTTGTTTGCGCCGCTTCTGCCATTCTGCGTAAGGCGGAAGAAACCGATATAGTCGTCTCCGGTCTGATATTGCTTGTAATATTTTGTGGAATGGAAGTTTGCAAGGCCGAAGAAGCGGTGGAGTATTTTTCCATCAGCATCGGTATCAGCATTTCCAAGTTTGTCGATAGCCGTGACTGTCGGCTTGAGATAGTTGTTCCATTCTTGACCGGCATACTCGTCTGCCTTTGTCCACACTGCCTTGTAATTATCACCTTCTACCAGC
>DAIOXG010000445.1:0-2512 GCA_036758085.1 Prevotella sp.
GTCTGCGCGGCATGAAATACAAGTATGACGGGGCGACGGGAAACATGACCAGTCGTGAGAACGTAGGAAGCGGAGTTGCCGAAAGCTTCTCGTATGATGAACTTGACAGACTTGTTAAGAGCAAAGTCTGGTTCGTGGCACAAGTTGACACTTTCCTGCGCCGCGACGGCATTGCTACAGACATGCAGATTGGCGGTTCACCGATTGTCAATCCCGGAATCTCGATAGGCAGCAACAATCGGTTTGACGAATGGAACACCACAAAATACAAGTATTCTGCTGACGGCAACATTTTGTCGTTCCCTATAGCCGGCGAATACACGTACAGCAGTGAAAAGCCACATGCCGTAATTTGCGTAACCAATCCTGGCGGCAAAATCCCGTCAGACTCACAAGATATAGACTACAACGACATAAACAAGACCGACAGAATTACCGAGGAGAAGTCTGACGGTTTGCATGCTCTCGACTTCTATTACGGTCCCGACAACGAGCGGTGGATCGCCGAATACCAGACAGGCACAGAGGATGTCAAATCGGTACACTACGGTGATGACTGCGAAAAAGTTGAAGAGTGTGGCAACGTACGAGAATTTACTTATCTCGGCAACGGACTGCTCCATTACAGGGAGAACGGAGGGCAGGGCAAACTGCTTTACATGTTCATGGATGCACAGGGCAGCATAACCGACATCTTCGATGCCGACGGCAACTGCGTTTTCCAGGCAGAATACGATCCGTGGGGAAACATGACTGTCAAGAAGAACGACATCGGATTTATCCGCGGCTACACCGGTCATGAGATGTTGCCGGAGTTCGGACTGATTAACATGAACGGCAGAATGTATGACCCGCAGCTCGGAAGGTTCCTGAGCCCGGACAACTACATCCAGATGCCGGAAAACAGCCAGAACTTCAACAGGTATTCGTATTGTCTGAACAATCCGCTGAAGTATACGGACCCGAGTGGAGAAGTGTTCGGAATAGACGATTTGTTTGTATTCTTGGCTGGCGGTGCTTTTAATGTCATAGGCAATGCTGTATCTGGCGACATAAAGAGTTTCTGGCATGGTGCCGAACTCTTTGCTGTAGGCGGCGTAGCTGCTTGGGCTACCGAATATGCCGGTCCTGCAGCTGGGGCGGTTATAATAGGTGCAGGAAATAGTATTGTAAATCAAGGGAATACTAAAGGCTGGGGAAATATCAGCTGGTCTGAAGTAGGAACTTCTACAATAATGTCATGCCTGACTTCTGCTGCCGGACAATACCTTACATCAGCCTATTCAAGTTTGTTTGAAAACGTTACAGGAGGAATCTCAAATGAAATTCTAAAAAATACATTAAACCAGTCTATAGCGAATTCTCTTTCGGGATTTACTCTTAGCTCAGCCATGTCTCTGGCATCGGGAGAGGATTGGAACAAAGCCCTTGGGAACGGTTTGCATTCTGCTGCAGAAGGAGCCTTAGTCGGAGCTGCCAGCGGGTATATGCAGGGGATCTATGAACAAGATGCCAATACAACACAGCAAAATTTTGAAGCCCTGGATAAAGAGATAACTCCAGAACAAATTGTTAGTGATGTACTTGATAATCCTCAGACACCAAAAGGGACTGGTACCAATAGTGTTTATATAGGAAGAGACAACAATTACAATGCGAAGTATGTCGGAATAACACAACGTAGGCCACAGGAAAGATTCGCCGAACATTTGAGGTCGAAAAGTAATAGAAGTACACTTCGTTATGAACGAATATTAGGAACAGGCAATCTTTCAAGACGACAGGCTTTAATCATAGAACAGAGACTGGTAAACTTATTGAAAATGGAGAAGAACGGAGGAACTTTATTTAATAAAATAAATCCTATAGCACCACGCTATTGGAACAAATACGGAATTAAATAATTTTTATATGGAAAAGAAAAAAAGGATTGTAACCAAGATTGGAGATATTTTTAGTGTTGATTTGGATGGCAAAAAAAAGAGATTTTTTCAATATGTAGCAATTGATGAATCTCAGTTAGGTGGTTCTGTCATAAGGGTTTTTAAACGAAAATACGATATAGATGCAAAACCATCGTTCAAAGAGATTGTAAACGATGAAATGGACTTCTATACACATACATCTTTGAGAATTGGAATTTTAGAAGGATATTGGAGTAAAATTGGACGCTTTTCAGATATTGGAGATACTGAAAATATTTATTTTAGATCTGTCGGCGAATTAAATTCTTCGAATATAAAAAAATCTTATCACTGGATTGTTTGGAAAGTTAATGGCGAATGGAAAGATATTGGTGAAATGAAAGAGAAATATAAAAATTATGATTTAGGTTCAATATTTCCAAGTATTTGGGTCTTAAATAAAATAAAAACAGGGCGAATGGGAATAAAAGAAGAAGAAATAGAGTGACAAAGCAATCCACAAAAAAATCTTTAATCATATAAAAATATACCCGTTGGCGGAATTAATTTAGTGCATACTTAATTCTGCCAATGGGCTTGTCGTTAAT
>DAIOXG010000446.1:0-2506 GCA_036758085.1 Prevotella sp.
CGTGGTATTTGTCTTCTACGATATGTAGCCACGTGAGCACATCCCTTTGGAAATCCTCCACACTCTTGTCGGCAGGCTTGTGTTCCACATCGAGAACAGGAGGCAGGTCGCCCCCTTCGAGCGGCACTTTATCAAGGAAAAAATAAGCCTGTTCCCTGGCTGAAGACTTGTTGCTCCAGAAGTGGTAAGCCCCTCTGATAAAGCCATATTCGCGAGCTTGCTCAAAGTTTTCCTTAAACGACGGGTCAACCTTGCTTGCTCCCTCAGTAGCTTTCATCACGACAAAGCGTATAGGACTTTTCTCTATCATGGCGTTCTGCAGCAGTTCCCAGTCAATCTTTCCCTGATAATGACTGATGTCAATACCTCTGATTTCATATCCGTCGGGGTATTTGGCATCTCCGTAGAGAGCGCGCCATCTAAACCCGAGCGGACTGACGAAAAAGTAATAGAATGCCCATACATAAGCCACGACAACCAGTATGCCACCTGTCCACCACGCAATTTTCGTGCGCGATCCGAAGAGCATACCCATTATTGAAGTCTTACTTTTCCTGCCCCTTTTCCTGTTTGGGGCAATCTGCCGTTTCCTTACAGCCTTATGCCTTCTATTAGCTTCCATTTCATGTTATCCTTATCCTTAAACCTTGCTATATTCTTTTTTCCTTCTCCCCTCACAGTCGCAATCAGCAGGAGGGCGGCAATATTCGTTATTCCTTAGTGTTTTCCAGAGCCAGAGTGATAGTAGTACGGTCGCACACCTCAGGTGGTCCCCAATACTGTATTGGTCCGGGATACACGAAGGAAGTCTCCTTAGCCCATTCGTCGCGGTGCATCTCGAGTTCCTTAAACGGTTTGCCGTTGAGGTCTACCAGCGCCTTGCAGATAACTGGCTTCATTTCTCCGTTTCTGCGCTCCATGTTTAGGAGCGAGGTGAGCGGGAATCCACCAGCTTTCCATTCGTCGTGAGGAGCGATGGTGTTTCTCACCGTTGCCATATATCCCGTCTTGCCGTTAGCCACGAGATGTGCGGCACTTGCTCCGAGGGCATAACAGTAGTTGGTGTCGAAATTAGAAGGAGGAGCACATCGTCCTTCATATCCGAAGAAGTGATGCTGGGAGCTGAACTTACCCTTGAACTTCCCTTCGCTCTTCCATTTCTTCAGTCTTGCACCACACATTCTTGATATCAGCTTCTCCGTTTCGATGAGCGACACCTGTACGTTTCCGTGAGGGTCTCTGTCGAGAGAGAGCTGTCGTGCAACATCGTTAGGCAGGGTTTCGAAAGTGTCCCTGTTCTTTTCCGAGAGGTGTTGCAGGATATATTCCCTTTGTTCGCCGTGGCTCAAGAAGCGATATTCGTCGCCATGCAGCGCCAGCAAGTCGTTGAGCTCGTCGATAAGTCTGCCGATGGCAGGAATGAATTCGATAAGTCCTTCAGGCACGAGCACTACTCCATAGTTCATGCCCCTTTCGGCACGGTATGCTATGACATTGCATATCTGGTCGATAATCTGGTTGAGACTCATGTCCTTCTCTTTGACCTCCTCGGATATCAGACATACATTAGGGTGGCACTGCAGGGCACATTCGAGGGCGATATGACTTGCAGAGCGTCCCATGAGCTTTATGAAATGCCAGTATTTGCGCGCGGAGTTACAGTCGCGCTCAATATTTCCTATCAGTCCGGAGTAAACCTTTGTAGCCGTATCAAATCCGAACGAAGTTTCAATTTCCTTGCATTTCAGGTCGCCGTCGATAGTTTTCGGCACTCCGATTACCTGTATGCCGTAGCCCTTCGCCTTGAAATATTCGGCAAGGACACAGGCGTTTGTATTCGAGTCGTCGCCTCCGACGATAACGAGAGCCTTTATATTAAGGTATTTAAGAATCTCGTATCCCTTTTCAAACTGTTCCGCGGTTTCGAGTTTCGTTCTTCCGGAACCTATCATGTCGAAGCCACCGGTGTTGCGGTAGTCGTTTATAAAGGTTTCTGTAATCTCTATATACTTATGGTCGACGAGTCCTCCCGGTCCCAACAGGAATCCGAAGAGTCTGTTGTGAGGGTTCAGTTTCTTCATTGTGTCGAAGATACCCGTAATAACGTTATGACCGCCAGGAGCTTGTCCACCGCTGAGGATCACGCCGACGTTGGTTTGCTCATGAAAATTCTCCTCGCCTTCCACGAATTCCACAACGGGCATTCCGTAGGTGTTAGGGAAAATCCTCTTGATTGTTTCCTGGTCAGCAACACTTGCCGTGGCTTCCTCCTCCTTCAGTGCCACGGCCGTCCTTAATCCCTTTGGGAGAGTAGGCTTGTAGGAATCTCTCGCTTTTTGAAATGCGCTTTTTTCCATAATATTTATTTTAAGTTTTTAGTTTGCAATGTTATTAAATGTTGTAGTCGATATTAAATGTTTATTCTGGTACAGATCATCAGGCATAACATTATAGTTTGTTTTAGCCGATGTCGTTTTCGAGTTGCAAATGTAATGATATAATTTAA
>DAIOXG010000447.1:0-2502 GCA_036758085.1 Prevotella sp.
AAGCGATATACAATAATTTATTTACTTTGAAAATTTCAATATATGCCACATTTTATTTTCTGTTTGTCCGTTCGAAATAAGTTATTGCAAAGTTTGCAATAGTTATTTCCAAGTTTGCAATAATTATTTCCAAGTTTGCAATAATTATTTCCAAGTTTGCAATAAAGAATTATCAGTATTACTTTATGTTTACTACATGTCAGGAAATGGGAATTTGAGCGCTGTTGCTAATTTGGGTAGGTAATTTCACCAATTTTATTTTGTTCTTTGTCATGTTTGCTGTATCTTTGCATTGGAAAGTCCCCATTGGTATTGGGATGAATCCAGACATAGCAAAGGAAATCAGGATAGTTAGCCTTCACTGCCCTTGCGGTGTTCATCACGAGAGACAGGAAAGCTCTCGATTTGCGATAGTTCGGGTCCACCATCGACATTCCGGCTTCTCCCAGTCTGTCTGAGTCCAGCAATATGGCATTATGCCCGATAACCTTGCCCGATTCTGTAACAGCCACGAGCGACAAAATCTTTTTCTCGGCAATCAGCCGTGTTAGTTCTTTGTCGTTATAGAAGAAAGTCTTTGCATAAGAGTATCGGTAAGTCTTGTAAACCAAGTCAATGATTCCGGCAACATCCTTTTCTGTTGACAGACGAATCGTGAACGGTTCCTGTTCCTCAACGTCATAGTCCGTATCGGAGGCATTAATCAGTTCCAGGCGCTTGTAGTTCTCCATGCGGAAACGTATTCTCAGTTCCCATCCGTCCTTTCCCAAGTTGTTGTAGCCAAACTCATAGCTGAAGCAGCGCACCATTGTGAGCGACAGGTCGTCGGCTGTGGCTTCAGCTTCGTCGGGATTAAACGTAGGGATATTGCGGGCGTTCAGCGGTCGCCCGTGGTTAGAAAATACAAACAGCAGTCCGTCTTCCTCCTCAACGCATTGCAAGTGGAACTGAGTGTCGATGCCCGTTTTTGGAATACCGTTCAGTATAAACAGAAACGTCTCCTCGCCGATAAGTCGCAGTTGCATAGCCTCTTTATCATTGGCACCATGACTTCTGCCAATTTCTTCAACAAAGCTGCAAACGGCATTTAGGTATTCTTTGTAGTATGGTAAAGTTAATTCCATAATATATAATGATTATTTTATAGTATTATTTTTATATGAAGCTCGTGGAAATATCTCACCTCTCATTCAATCCTATTCTTGTTTCGGGAATAGGAATGAAGAAAAAGCAGCAGTCCCGCCAGCGAAAACAGCAAGACGATAGACATCTGGCATTGCAGAATCTCGACAGAAGAGAAATCCAGACTGTACAGATATTGTGCGAAAGCCACTCCCAACCACGAGAAGAATTGGGTGGAAAAATGGAAGAAACCGGTAGCCGACCCCTTGTTTTCTTCGCCCACCACGATACAGTTGCGCACGCCAAGAATAGCCAAACCGCCGAACGCAATGTTCTGAAAAGAATAAATCAGCACAATCTCAATCAAGTCGTGAGTTCCAGCAATAAAGTAATAAGTCAGCATGGCAGCAGATGTTATGATGGTCAAAATCGCCATAACCGTGAAAGCACACCTTATGGAATATTTCCTTTGCAGGTAAACTACAGGGAACCGTCCGGCAACCAGACCGGCAACGAATAGAAAGTTAAGCACTCCCAGTTGTGTTGCGCTAATGCCGAACTCGTCGATAAATAGAAACGAGCTGATGGTGATAAAGCAGCTCTGCCCCCAGAACAGAACCTGCACAGACACCGACAACTTTTCTAATGGCGAATCGAGCAATACATCCTTGTAGTTGTTGAACACGCTTTTTATGGAGATAGACTTCTTGTTGTCAGTCGACGGCGAATCCATCTTTTTCAGATTAGAAGTAAAGATATATACAGGGATGCCCAGCAAGACAATAAGCCAGAAATCGTAGCGCCATGAAAGCCAGTCGGCTATGAAGCCTCCGAGGAATGGAGCCAGCAGAGGAGCCAGGGCTGCAACCATGGAAAACCATGCCAGCTGCTTCATCATATCCTTCTTGTCGGAGTGTTCGCTAATCCATAGTTGCGAGGAAAGCATGCATAGTCCTGCGGCAAGAGCCTGTATCGATCGCCCAACGTTCAGCACATGAATATTCGTGGCAACTGCCGCTATAACGCAGCCTGCAACGCATACTAATAGTCCCAGGCGCAGCAAGAAAGACTTGCGGTAGCGGTCGCAGACAGGTCCCAGGAGAATATAGCATATAGCCAGAATGATGTAATAGAGGTTAAGGTTGGAAGTAGCCACTGCCTCATCAACATTCAAGTCCTTCGCCATATACGATATGGAAGGCAGGAAGATATTGCCCGCAGCACGCACTATCAGAGCAATGCTCACGACCAATATCCAGCTGCTCAGCAGTTTCTTCTTTTTTATTTCTATATTTTCCATACCTCGTCTGCCGGTTCTGATATCAACAATGGAATCTTTATCTGACTCTTGGTAACGCCCGCTTTCAGCTTCTTGGCATA
>DAIOXG010000448.1:0-2501 GCA_036758085.1 Prevotella sp.
GTCGTTCCTCACCTTTATCGTTGCAGGCTTCAGCTGCCGCTACGGAATGTTGGCAAGTGCCGTCATTTCATGGGCCTTTGGCTTGAGCATGCTCGTGGCAATACTTATTATAATGAAAAGAAAGACGGTCAGGTAGGTGTGAGCCTTACTTAATAAAAATGAACTATAAATTTGTAAAACGGTTAAAATATATAAATAAGGCTCATTTTTTTAACTTTTTCATGGGCTCGATATTAAGGAATGCAATATATTTGCCATATGAAAAAGAAGACGATATGGTTTATAGCCGTTATAATGGGCTTCTCGTTTATAGCCTTGCTGTTGCTCCAGCTGAAATATATGGATGCAATGGTGAAGATGAAAAAGGAGCAGCTCGACGAATCGGTAAACAAGGCTTTATACCAGGCAGCTCGAAACCTTGAACTCAACGAGACTCTAAAATACCTGGAGCGCGACGTTAACGAGATAGAACGCCGCTCGGCAAAACACGACTCTACAAATGTGCGGCATAGCTCAAACGGCAAGGCGGTGCAACACATCCACCAATATACCGTGAGTGACAAGAACGGAAATGTCTATACCTCGTTCGAACTCAAGACCTCGGCAGTAAAACCCTCGTCCATGCCTAAGGCAATGATTTTGCGCAATGATAAGAACTCAATCTCCGAGGCAACGAAATCCATGCGCGAAATAGTAAAAAACAGATACGTCTACCAGAAGGCACTGCTCGATGAGGTAGTTTACAATATTCTTTATACAGCGTCTGACAAGCCTCTAAAGGAACGGGTGAATTTTAAATTGCTCGACCAGGACCTGAAGACCGAGCTTATGAACAATGGCGTAAACATGCCCTACCATTTCATCGTTACCACCCAAGACGGCCGGGAGCAGTACCGCTGTCCGGACTATAGCGACGAGGGCGAAGAATACAGCTATTCGCAGATGCTGTTCAGAAACGACCCCATGAACAAATCGGGAATCGTGAAAATTCATTTCCCCGACATGAATAATTACATCTTTAGCGGAATACGCTTCATGATCCCGTCCATTGCCTTCACAATCGTATTGCTCATAACCTTCATCTTCACCATAGTCGTGATTTTCAGACAAAAACGCTATACTGAAATAAAGAATGACTTTATAAACAACATGACCCACGAGCTGAAAACGCCAATAAGCAGCATCTCGCTCGCAGCACAAATGCTGAATGATGACAGCGTAAAGAAGAGTGAGGTAATGATGAAACACTTAGGAGGCGTGATAAACGATGAGTCAAAACGACTTCGCTTCCTCGTGGAGAAAGTGCTGCAGATGTCGTTGTTCGACAAGCAGAAGGCGATTTTCAAGAAGAAGGAGCTGAACCTTAACGACTTGGTAGACAACGTGGCAAACACGTTCACCCTGAGAGTTGAACACACCGGAGGACATATAAAGACCGAGCTGAAGGCTAAATATCCGACAATCTACGTTGATGAAATGCATTTCACAAATGTTATCTTCAATCTGCTGGACAATGCCGTGAAATACAAAAGTCCCGACTGCCCGGTGGAACTGCTCATCAAGACATGGAACGACGATTCGCATGTATGCTTCTCCGTAAAGGACAACGGAATAGGACTGAAGAAAGAGAACTTAAAGAAAATCTTCGAAAAGTTCTATCGCGTCCACACCGGAAACGTACATGATGTAAAGGGCTTCGGACTCGGACTTGCCTACGTAAAGAAAATCGTGGATTTGCATAAAGGCGAAATCCGAGTGGAGAGCGAGAAAGGCAAGGGAACAACATTCATCATCTCGTTGCCGATAATAAAAGACGACGTGGAATAAAGACACTAAGAATAAGTTTACTGAGAAATATAAAATGTATAAACAATAAAAATTAAGATTATGGAAGAGAAATTGAGAATTCTACTTTGTGAAGATGACGAGAACCTCGGAATGCTTCTTCGCGAGTATCTGCAGGCTAAAGGTTATCTGGCAGAGCTTTGTCCAGACGGTGATGCAGGATATAAGGCTTTTATGAAGTCTAAATTCGATATTTGTGTGCTCGACGTAATGATGCCTAAGAAAGACGGCTTTACCCTGGCAACAGAGATACGACAGGCAAATACAGAGATTCCGATAATATTCCTTACAGCAAAGACTCTTAAAGAAGACATCCTCGAAGGTTTCAAACTCGGAGCCGACGACTATATTACCAAACCGTTCTCTATGGAGGAGCTCGTGTTCCGTATAGAAGCTATCTTGCGTCGTGTCCACGGCAAGAAGAGCAAGGAGAACACTCTTTACCATATCGGTCGCTTCACCTTCGATACTCAGAAGCAGCTCCTTACTATCGGCGACAAGCAGACTAAGCTCACCACGAAGGAGAATGAGCTTCTCGCCCTGTTGTGCAGCCACGCTAACGAAATCCTACAGCGCGACTTCGCATTGAAGACGATATGGATTGATGACAACTACTTCAATGCTCGCTCTATGGATGTTTACATCACCAAACTGCG
>DAIOXG010000449.1:0-2493 GCA_036758085.1 Prevotella sp.
GCTAAAATATTGATAATAACACCTTTAACAACGGTTACATCAAGAAAAATAGAGTTAAAGCGTCACTTTAAGCATAAGCTAAAGTACATGCTATACAGGGATAGAAATAAAGAGCAAGAACAACAAGAAAGAAGTAACAAATTAAACATATAAAAGAAATGAACAACAAGTTATTATTAGACAATCTGAGAAGCATTCCCGATTGGCCAATCAAGGGAGTAAACTTCCGCGATGTCACCACTCTTTTCAAGAGTCCGGAAGCCCTCAAAGAGATCAACGACGAAATGTATGAACTCTACAAAGACAAAGGCATCACAAAGATCGTAGGCATCGAATCTCGCGGTTTTGTCATGTCTTCTGCCTTAGCCATACGACTGGGCGCAGGAGTCGTACTTTGCAGAAAACCCGGAAAACTCCCCTGCGAAACCGTACAGGAGAGTTATGCTAAAGAATATGGAATCGACACTATCGAAATCCACAAAGACGCCATCAATGAAAACGACGTTATTCTGCTCCACGATGACTTGCTCGCAACTGGCGGAACCATGAAAGCTGCCTGCGACTTGGTTAAGAAATTCCATCCCAAGAAGGTTTATGCCAACTTCATCATCGAATTGGTAAACGAGAATTTCATAGGTAGAAAGGTCTTCGATAACGACGTAGAAGTATCTACCCTCTTACAATTATAAAACATAAACCGCTATTGTTTCACGTGAAACCATAGCGGTTTTTTACCCTTAAATATAAAGGAAATGTCAAAACAAGACAACGAACAAAGATTAGCCAAGCTCAAAAATATAGTATTAAGTATGCCTGAAAAGCCAGGAAGTTACCAATACTACGACGAGAACCATACTATTATATATGTAGGAAAAGCTAAAAATCTGAAGCGAAGAGTATCTTCCTATTTCCATAAGGAAGTAGACAGATACAAAACCAAAGTGCTTGTTTCCAAAATTCACGACATTTCCTACACAGTGGTCAATACAGAAGAAGACGCACTACTGCTGGAAAACAGCCTGATCAAGAAATACAACCCCAAATACAACGTTTTGCTGAAAGACGGCAAGACTTACCCTTCTATTTGCGTAACCAACGAGCCTTTCCCGAGAATTTTCAAAACAAGAAACATCAACAAGCGCGTAGGAACATTCTACGGACCTTATCCTCACATAGGAAGCATGTATGCAGTACTTGAAATCATCAAAAAGCTCTACAAACCCCGCACTTGTCGCTTTCCTTTGACAAGAGAAGGCATCAGAGACGGAAAATACAAGCCCTGCCTCGACTATCACATACACAACTGCGGAGCGCCTTGCATCAACAAGCAAAGCTACGAAGAATATCAGGAAAACATGCGCCAGGCTCGTGAGATTCTGAAGGGAAACACACGGGAAGTAAGCAAATATCTCTACGATATGATGATGAAAAATGCCGAGATTCTTAAGTTCGAGGTGGCCGAAGAATACAAGAGAAAGTATATTTTGCTCGACGAATTTGAGGCAAAAAGCGAGGTTGTAAGCCACACCATTACCGATGTAGATGTATTTACTATCGTGAACGACGACAGCAACAAAAACGCATTTATCAACTATATCCACGTCAAAAATGGTACCATCAACCAGAGCTTTACCTACGAATATAAACGCAAGTTGGAGGAAAGCGACGAAGAGCTTTTGATAACAGCCATACCTGAGATAAGAGAACGTTTCCACTCTGCTTCCAAAGAGATTATTGTGCCTTTCGAGATGGAATGGAAATTAAAAGACGCCACTTTCTTCGTACCACAAAGAGGCGACAAGAAACATCTTTTGGAATTGTCGGAAATGAACTGCAAACAGTACAAATTCGACCGTCTTAAGCAGGCAGAAAAGCTCAATCCAGAACAAAAACAAACTCGACTGATGAAGGAATTGCAATCCAAATTAAAGTTGCCCAAAATGCCTTATCAGATAGAATGCTTCGACAACTCCAACATCTCCGGCACAGATGCCGTGGCAGGCTGTATCGTATATAAAGGTATGAAGCCAAGCCGTAAAGACTATAGAAAATACAACATAAAAACCGTTGTAGGTCCCGACGATTATGCATCGATGCAGGAGGTGGTAAGGCGCAGATACAGCCGTATGATAGAAGAAGGCACACCGCTACCCGACCTTATTATTACCGATGGTGGTAAAGGCCAGATGGAGGTTGTAAGAGCCGTAATAGAAGACGAGCTCAGGCTTCATATAAGCATAGCTGGACTCGCAAAAGACGACCGACACCGCACCAACGAGCTACTCTTTGGCTTTCCTCCTCAAACGGTTGCCATACCGACTGAGAGTGAGCTATTCAAAGTCCTCACACAGATTCAGGACGAAGTACACCGATACGCCATCACATTCCACCGAGACAAGCGGTCCAAGCATGCTTTACACTCCGAACTCGACGATATTAAAGGCATCGGCCCTAAAGCAAAAGAGGCACTTCTGAACCATTTTAAAAGCGTCA
>DAIOXG010000450.1:0-2489 GCA_036758085.1 Prevotella sp.
CCCCGACGATATGGCGGTGGGCGATGTTGACGGCGACGGCAACTATGAGCTTATACTCAAGTGGATGCCCGACAACCAGCGCGACAGTGGAGCGAAAAACGGATATTCGTCGCCTTGCATCATCAGCGCATACAGAATGGACGGTACGCCGCTGTGGAAAAAGGATATCAACATCGGACTGAACGTGCGTTCCGGCAACCACACAATACAGATGGTGGTCTACGACCTTGACGGTGACGGCAAGGCGGAACTCGTTTGCAAGACGGCTCCCGGCTCTACCGACGGCAACGGCAACTACGTTACCGAGGCTGGCGACGAGAAGATAAAGGCTGTGGATAACTCTAAAACGTATGTAAACGGCAATGGACTCGTTACCGGCGGCGAGGAGTTCCTCACCGTGTTCAACGGTGAGACCGGAGCGGCGATGAACACCATCTGGTATTCGCCAAGCCGTTCGGGAGTGGATTTCCCTACTGCCGCAACAGATGCCAACTCGTTCTTCGGCGACAGCAACTGCAACCGCTCGGAGCGTTTCAATGCTGCCGTGGCTTATCTCGACGGACTCGACAAACTGCCTACAGCCATCTTCCAGCGCGGATATTACAAAAACTGTTTCCTCTGGGCGGTAGACTGGAACGGCAAGCAACTCTCTACACGTTGGCTACACAAAGGACTCAGCGGCAAGTGGGAGACTCTCGATGCCAAGGGTAACGTGTTACACTCCGGCTCTGGTTCATCAAGCTTTGGTCAGGGCGTGCACGGCATATCAGTTGGCGACGTGAATACCGACGGGTACGACGAGATTTGTATCGGTGCTGCAACAATCGCCCACGACGGACAGCTTCTCTGTTCTACAGGAAAGGGACACGGCGATGCTATCCACCTGACAGACCTTTGTCCTGACCGTCCCGGACTGGAAGTGATGATGCCTCACGAGGAGGGACAGTATGGATATGACGTGCATGACGCCACTACCGGCGAACTGCTCGTTTCGGCTACAAGCTCCGGCGACAACGGTCGTGGACTGGCTGCCGACTTTATCCCTGCCAACCGCGGATTCGAATTCTGGTCGAGTGCCGACGGCAATACCTACGACTGTGCTACAGGAAAGCTGGTACTGGCAAAGAAGGCTGACACAAACTTCCGCATCTATTGGACTGGCGACCCTTACGACCAGACCTTCGACGGACGCTACGATTCTGCCACAGGCAAGAGCGCACCGCGCATCAGAAACTTCAACACCGCGAGCGGCAACATCGCAACGTTCCAGGAGTTCAGCGACTACGGACAGCCGCAGTCGTGCAACACCACAAAGGCAACGCCTTGTCTGCAAGCCGACCTGCTTGGCGACTGGCGCGAGGAACTGATAATGTTCCAGCACGAAGACGACTATGTTTCGCCAACCTGCAAGATTCTCGTATATTCCACACCGGAGCCTACAAAGTATAAGGTACCTTGTCTGATGCAAGACCACGTATATCGTATGGGTATCGTATGGCAGAACTCGTCATACAACCAGCCGCCACACCTCGGCTACTACCTGCCTGACTATCTTGGAGTGGACGGTGCTACATATCAGACGCAGACCGTAAACCACGCTCCGGAACCATCGGCAAAACCGGAACCTGCCGACGAGGGTGAAGAAGGACTGAAGCTCCCAGCCGAAGACAAGGGTGTCGTAACTGGCACCTGCTACACTGCCGGTGAGCATGGCGAGATAACCGCCAGCACGTCAAACGGATATATCAAAATCCGTACAAACAACAACGGCGAGAGTCTTACTTTCTCAGTAAACGAGGGCTATGAGATTATCGGTCTTACAATCGAGGGCTACAGCAACAATGCCTCTACCACAGCCGACCGTTCCATCACCATGAATGGCGTGTATATCGACGAGAGCGAAAGTTCTATACTCGATGCCGATGTCGTCTTCCCCGGAGGAACAGCCGGACAGAATGCCGTAACGAAGAAAATCGAAGGTTTTGAGGCAAAGAAGAATATCAAACTCACTTTCGACAACTCTAAAATCACCACTTCAGATGTTGATTCGAAGGGAAAGAACAAGCAGATTCTCGCCAACGTAACCTTCAAATACAAGAAGCTTACCGATGGCATAGAGAGTATCGCCACGACCACCGTTGCCGTTAAGAACGGTAAGATATATAATCTTAACGGTCAGCAGATATCCAATGCCGCAAAGAACAACGTGTATATCATGAACGGTAAGAAGTTTGTGAAGTAGAAATATTCAACCATAAAACGAGCCATCCTGTAATCATTGACATTGTCTTTGATTATGGGATGTTTTTTTGATTATCCATTAATATATACATGAGACTTTTTCTGTATATATTCATTGCTAATGAAAACTTTCGTAGAAAAGTGTTCGTTGCGAATGAATGATATTCCTGTAAAGTGTTCATAGTAAATGAATGATTTCTTGCTTTGCGATTTGTTTTCTAAAAAAATATTATTAACTTTGTTGTTGA
>DAIOXG010000451.1:0-2487 GCA_036758085.1 Prevotella sp.
AAAGTAAAGATAAAAGAAATATGAAAACCTGTCGACTCATATTTCTTTTACCTTTATTTGTTACCATTAAGATTTATAAACATTATACATATTTATTATTTTTAACTTTAATGTTTATATATCTTAAACATATTAATCATTTAACGCACCGATAATTTCGGAAACCGACTTGCATCCATGAGCATCAAGCCACTCATTAATGCCATTTTTTACCTTAACCGTAACCTGAGGATCAAGGAAGTTCGCCGTTCCAATTTCAATAGCCGTTGCACCGGCAAGCATAAACTCGATGGCATCATGAGCATTGCAAATACCACCAAGTCCTACAACCGGAATATTAACCGCTTTAGCCACTTGCCAAACCATACGCACAGCAACAGGTTTCACGGCAGGTCCACTCAATCCACCAGTATTAATACTCAACATCGGCTTCCTTTTCTCTATATCAATCGCCATACCCATGAGTGTATTGATAAGCGAAACGCTGTCTGCACCTTCTGCCTCTACAGCCCTGGCAATCTCTGTAATATCCGTAACGTTAGGGGAGAGCTTGACTATCAGCGTTTTATGATAACGCTGGCGAACAGCCTTCACTACACTTGCAGCCCCACTGCACGTTACTCCAAATGCCATTCCGCCATCTTTAACATTCGGGCAGGATATGTTCAATTCTATAGCCGGAATGTTGTCGAGCGCATCGATACGTGCGGCACATTCTGCGTAATCCTCTGGCGAAGAGCCACTTACATTAACTATCATATTCGTGTCGATATCCTTTATTTCAGGATATATATGCTCACAAAAATAATCAACGCCCTTATTCTGAAGTCCGACACAATTGAGCATTCCGGATGCCGTCTCTGCCATTCGCGGATAATCATTACCCTGTCGAGGCTTTAGTGTTGTTCCCTTCACTATAATACCTCCAATTTCGCTAAGTTCCACGAAATCAGCATATTCAGGACCATACCCAAACGTTCCGGAAGCCGTCATAACAGGGTTTTTCAGCTTCAGATTCCCTATATTAACCTTTAAATCTACCATGATAAATCATTTATATTAAACACAGGTCCGTCCTTACAAACGCACAAATTGCCTTTTTTCGTTCCCTCTACACAACACAAACAGGCTCCAACGCCACATGCCATCTTATTTTCAAGTGAAACCTCGCAAAAGACTCCCTCAGCATTAGCATATCGAGCCACAGCCACCATCATCGGCTTTGGTCCGCAAACTGAAATCTGGTCAAACTTAACTCGCTGAAGCACAGAATGATTAGTAACAAACCCCTTTTCTCCAGCAGAGCCATCCTCTGTCGTCACACAAACCTCGCCATACTTGCTGAACTCATCAAGCTGCAGCAAATCCTTAGCCGAACGGGCACCGAGCAGGAACACTGGACGTATACCATTATCACTCAGCACCTTACCAAAATACAGCAATGGAGCCACGCCTACGCCTCCACCGACAAGCAACACTTTAGCCTCCTTGTTCTCCGGCAAAGTAAAGGAGTTTCCAAGCGGCAGCATGCAGTTAAGCGTATCCCCAGCCTTCAGTCGAGCCAAAACCCGAGTACCGTCGCCAATAGCGGCAACAAGTAGCCAAAGCTCATTTTTCTGATAATCAACGAAATTTATAGAAATCGGACGTCTAAGGAAGGTCGTTGGCGAACCGTCAACTCTAATCTCCACAAACTGTCCCGGCAACATCTTCGGCAGAGCCTCAGAATGTGTAAGTTTCAGTAGAACATATTTATCATTTATATGGTCTACAGAAGAAACAATAAGGTCTAAAACGTATTTTTTCATCTGTTTTTTATAAATATCCTGCAAAATTAGGGGAAAATATTGATAAAATCTACTTTAAAGCAATAATATCAGTCAACAACACACTATTTTGCCTTAGGAACGAAGCATTCCCATGTCTGATCATCGTAAAAAACACGTATTTCAGTTATTTTACGCGAATCTTTTTCCTTATATACAACATTTGCGCTTATGCCTCCGCGCTGCGCCCCCTGATTGTTAGAAGTGCCGGTGTTAACAGAAGCATTACGCTGTACAGTTCCCGAAAAGAGGTCAGGCTGAAGATTATCTCCACCAAAGTCAAGCGACTGTTCGCCGCCCGCATTTCCATCCTGTAGGGTAGAGGAGTTGTCGCCCTCCTTATTTTCCTCCAAAAACATCGGTCCCTTTCCAAACATCAGCCAGTCCAGATTTATATTAGGAAACTTATTATTAATAGCCTCAACAGTGGCAAGAGTAGGTTTAGTCCTCTCGTTGAGTATTCCACACACTGTTGCCGTAGACAAACCAGTAAAAGTTGCAAACGCCTGCTGGGTCATATTTTTAGTCTCCATCAGCTGTCTGATTCTATCTTTCATATCCATTTCAGTACCAAATTTTATCTAATAAGTGATTATTTTGTTGATTTTACAAAGGTAAATCATTTTTTCGAGTTATACAATTTTATAGAGATAAATTTTAA
>DAIOXG010000452.1:0-2468 GCA_036758085.1 Prevotella sp.
GAGGATTCTTATACATTATATAATATATAAGGTGAAATTTAAACCCATTTAAGAGTAGTTTCTATACGAGAATAATATATGAAGGCAATAATAATAGATGACGATAAAAGGGCAATAGACGATTTGGCGGACAAGCTGAAAGAATGTAGCGATGTGGAACTGATGGCTACAACATCGGACGCTTCGTTCGGACTGAAGATGCTGAAGGCTGAAATTCCGGATTTGCTTTTCCTCGACGTGGAGATGCCGGAGATGAGCGGAATTGATTTCCTTAAGGAGATGGAGAGGATGAATATATGGTGTCATGTTATTGTAACCACATCATATAGCATCCACATGTTGCCGGCTTTCCGCCATGATGCCTTTGATTTCCTGACGAAGCCAATAGACGTGGCAGAGCTGAAGACGGCAATAGAGCGAGTGAGAAAAGACCTCGACTCGCCGCGGCGCACAACCGTGACGGAAGACGGTCAGGCAAAGAGCGGCTTTCTGCTTTGCTATACCAATACTGAGGATTTCCAACTCGTAAACGTGTCGAATATCGGACTTTTCAGATATAACGGCGATGTGCGCTCTTGGGAGGTGGTGATAGCCAATCAGAAGTTGCCGGTGAAACTGAAGAGGGATGTAACAAACAAGGACTTGCTTGCCCTCGACAGCCGTTTTATTCAGGTAAGTCAGAAGTTTATCGTCAACATCAACTGCTTGCTGAAAGTACGCGACAACATTTGTGTCTTCAATCCCCCGTTTGAAAGCATCGACTATGTAAAGGTAGGCAGACTATACCGCAAGCGTCTTGTCGACAGGTTCCTGTCGTTCTGACAAAGACATTCTATAAGAAACAGGGTCCAAGCTCTTCACAGAGCCCAGACCCTAAAAAATGTAACATATAAATAATCTGGTTACTACAAATGATAATTAGCCATTAATCATTGGCATAGCAGTATTATTCCTCCTCAAATCTTTCATTAGCACCAGTCGTATTGTAATTGCGATAGCCAGCCCAGTTGGTATTAGGCGAAGTTTCTTCCGTGTCCCAAAGGTCAGTGTCGAAACAGTTCTCCTTAGAGTCGGCAACGTTATCAAAAGAACCGGCAAGCATTGAACCGTATGTCTGCATTCCAATCACTGTGGTTACAGGTTTTATATATTCTTTCTTGTTCATATCATAATATTTTTTAGTTCATGTTTATCTTACTATCACTTTCGTTCCATTGACGATATAAACACCACCAGCCAAAGAGAAGGAACGACTCTCGCCAGCCTTCATCCGACAGTTTTCCAGAAGTTGTCCGTTCATATTGCGGATATTTGCCACCATATCCTTCTGTGCCGTTATCGTCAGTGTGCCGTCCTGTGCAGAGAAGGCGAAGCCTACAGCTTGTTCTTCAGCAGAGGTGTTGTCAATATACGTTGGAGTGTCGTTAGGTTCCGTAGAGATGTATATTGTTCTGATGTTGTTTCCTGTATAGCCGTCGAAGTAAGTGCGGAACGGCATTACTATGACATCCTGATATTTATCGTCAAGGATAAGAGAAGATATGAACTTATCTTTGTTGAAATAGAAGATACCTTTATCTTTGGCAATCTTCACTCCAGAGTATGTGCCGTGGCTTACCAGAGTCATACTTTTGCCGTCGACGGTTCCTGATGCTGTTTCGCCATCGAGTGCTACAGGAGTCTTTTCTATAGTAGCACCGCTCTGACGGATAGTGAACATGATATCGTCAGCATCTCTTGCATCAGCAATCTTGTCGATGTTAATCAGATAAGGTTTGTTGGCTTCAGTCTCGGCAATTCCAGTGCAAGGCGAGAAGTGGGCATTAACCTCATAGCCATTGTCGGTAGAGCTAAACGAGTTGTTGGCGTTTATCTTATAGAAAGTGAACACGTCGTCGTCATTTTCTTGCATATAAGAACCGCTATCCTGGTCGAGACCAACAGTGAATGGCAATACTACAGACATCCAGTCTTTTGTGGCGTGTTGCTGAGCCACAGTCCTTGTATAGACCACCTCGTTGTCGGCATTCACCCGAATATCATAAGGTGCAAAGAACGGCAACTTATCGGTAAGCACGATGTCGTTATCAGCATTAAAGTCATCACCGCTTTCAGCCTTTGTAGCCACGTTGTCGAGACTTGCCGAAATACCTTGCGGCAGATAATTCATGGCATTCTTACCAATCAGATTCTTCAGGTCGGCGAGTTTGCCGTAGCTTTCGTCGTTGTCGCTTGTTATTACAGACTTCACCTTGCTGAGGTCGAGATACAGAATGTGGTTCGTGTCAGTAGGCTTATTATCTTGACTGTCAGTATTATTTAAAACGTCAGCAATCTGTTTCGCCGATACGTAGCCGGTGCCTTCGGCAATGGCATTTCCTGTATTCTTGTTTTTCAGTGTTACAGTAGCGCCAGAGTATATATTATTGTCGAAGCCATTCTCGAGCGTAGCGTTGTCATACACCTTA
>DAIOXG010000453.1:0-2467 GCA_036758085.1 Prevotella sp.
AAATGCCGTGTTCGGCATAGTAGACGCACAGGGAAATATCCTTGAGCAAGCATCAATAAAAACAAAGGCTTACGACACGGCAGAGGCGTTCGTAAATGCCGGAGTGGAAGCCCTCACACCTATTATTAATAAGGTGGGAGGAATTAACAAAATTGAAGGTATGGGAATTGGAGCCCCAAACTCCAACTACTATACCGGTATGGTAGACCATGCCCCAAACATCTCATGGGCTCACGAATGTTCTGTGCCGCTGGCAAAGATGTTCAGCGACCGTCTCTCTCTGCCCGTCTCTATCACCAATGATGCCAATGCTGCCGCCCTCGGCGAGATGGCGTATGGCGTTGCCAAGGGAATGAAAAACTTCATAATGATAACCCTCGGTACTGGAGTGGGCGCCGGAATAGTAATCAACGGACAGATGGTTTATGGTTCCGACGGACTTGCCGGTGAACTGGGACACGTTACTATGGTTCGAGCGAACGGACGTCTCTGCGGTTGCGGCAGACGCGGTTGCTTGGAGGCATATTGCTCAGCAACAGGAGTGGCGCGCACGGCAAGGGAGTTTCTCGAAAACAGCGACGAGCCGTCGTTGCTGCGCCAGATTAATCCCGACGACATCACCTCGCTCGAAGTTTCGAAGGCTGCCGCACAGGGCGATGCCTTGGCATGCCGCGTATATGAGTTTACAGGGAAAATGCTCGGTGAGGCTTGTGCCGACTTCACGACATTCTGCTCGCCAGAAGCTTATGTCTTCTTCGGCGGACTAACCAAAGCCGGCGACTTGCTGATGAAACCTCTGCTGAAGAGTTACGACGAAAACGTGATGGCTGTGTTCCGCGGTAAGGCAAAATTCCTTGTCAGTTCGCTCGACGGAGCCGGAGCTGCCGTGCTCGGCGCAAGTGCAATAGCAAAGAAATGTGAGTAAAAAGGAAAAAGATTGTATAAATGGATAACAGAAAAATAAAAGCACTCTTCTTCGATATCGACGGCACTCTGGTGAGCTTCAAGACTCACCAGGTGCCGCAATCGACAGTGGAGGCTATAGCGAAAGCAAAAGCGAACGGAGTGGGGATATACATCTCCACCGGACGACCGCTACAGATTATAACAAACCTCAAGGCGATAGAACCATATATCGACGGCTATATTACCACCAACGGTGCTCTGTGCTTTGTTGGCGACAAAACCGTATGCTGCAACCCAATACCCGAAGCCGACGTGACGACGCTTATCGCTGATGCCGACGAGCATGACTATGCCGTACTCGTGGTGGGGAAGAACGGCGTCAGACTCTATAACCCGAAACCTATATTCGATGAGGTCTTTGTGCGCGACCTCAATGTTACGAACATCGATACTTCCCTGTCGGCAGCAGACATTCTCGGCAGAGAACCTATCCTGCAACTCACTCCTTTCTTTTCGGCAGAACACGAAGCGCAACTGATGCCCCGTCTTGCCGACTGCGTATCGGGCAGGTGGCACCCGGCGTTTACCGACATCACCTCTAAATATGCCGACAAAGGTAAAGGTCTTGAGGCAATGGCGGATTTCCTCGGCATTAGTATCGACCAGACAATGGCGTTCGGCGACGGAGGCAACGACGTGGCAATCCTCAAGCGTGCCGGTATCGGTGTGGCTATGGGTAACGGCGGAGAACCGGCAAAACAGTCTGCCGACTATATCACTACTTCTGTTGACGACAACGGTGTATGGAATGCCCTGAAGCATTTCGGAGTTTTTTGAATTAGGAATTATGAATTAGGAAAGAGGAATGCGAGTTGCTATTGTCTGTATAAGACAAGGTAACTTTCATTCTTCATTCTTTTTAGACGAAAATCCATAAAACAACATTGGGCGATAAACATAAAAAACATTTTCACTTACAAATATAGGAAAAGTTTTTTTTCTGGAAAAAAGTATCAAAGTATCATTCGTTAGTATGACTGAATGTGCAAACTGTTGATATTCAGAAAGATATAAAAATAGGCCTACTCGGTTGCTTGTAAGAAGTATCATAGAAGTATCATAAAAAGTATCATTGACTACCAATAGTATTAGTTAGTCTTTCGGGACCTCATAATATTGCCCAGTTTAATGCCCACAGGTTGGGCAATCATTGCCCACAATCTTGGGCATCGATGCCCAAGGCTAAAGACTCCGATGCCCGCATAGTGGGCAATGCCCTGAGACTATGTAAACGAGATTAAAAACTGGTTCTTTAGCCCAATGATACTTTTATGATACTTCTATGATACTTCTTGTAAAATAATCAGAAAAGTATCATTCTTGCATTTTGTTGCTAATCAATGCTTTAAAGCCGTTCTTGCCTCGATTTATGAGACTTTGATACTTTTTTTGAGAAAACTTTATTCATTATAGCGCATGTATATTAATGAACAAAAAGTGTCAATTGTTATTGTTGTCGATTATATTATTATTTGCCCCCAAATTTGCAACATTCGTAATT
>DAIOXG010000454.1:0-2459 GCA_036758085.1 Prevotella sp.
AAAGTTGTAAATGTAATGCTGTAGTCATAGATTCAAACAATCCCTAATCTCTAATCCATATTCCCTATCAGTCGTATTTGTAATATTCAGAAGGAGCGGATTAGCCAAATGAAGGTGTTTTAACTACCGTTGAAAACACTTTTAACTACCGTTGAAAAAACTTTTAACTACCGTTGAAAACACTTTTAATTACCGTTGAAAACACTTTTAACTGCCGTTACAACACCTCTTTTGAGGTAAAACGATACTCTTGTATGTTTGAAATCTTCCGATATGGAGGTGAGAAAGAGGCGGTGAATATACCTGCTAACAAGATGTAGAATAAAAATCCTTCACCATAAATACTTTATTATCAGTGTTTTATATTGATGGTGAAGGATTTTTGATTTGTGTGGATTTATTTTTAAACCAGCGTCGTCGCCACAACTATAACCACAGCTGCAATTTCTGCCGTCAGACAGATGCGTATGCTTGTCTGCATATCAAGGAAAGTAATGGGGCGCGGATTGTTACCGATGTAGGGCTTAGGGAAGAGTTCACCGAAGTAGTCGTGCGGACCGCCGAAACGGCAATCGAGCAGCGTGGCAAGTGCAGCCTCGGGCCATCCGCTGTTAGGCGAGGCATGCTGACGGGAGTAGCGCAGGGTGTTCTTCAAGCAGAACAGAAAAGATTTGCGGGGCAGACAGGACGATACTTTCGTGTAAATCCATCCCGCCACGATGATGAGTATGGCAGTAATGCGTGCCGGTATGAAGTTGGCAATGTCGTCGATATGAGCCGCCCAGCAGCCGAAGTCCTTGTATCGCTTGTTCTGATAGCCAATCATAGAGTCGAAGGTGTTAATCATCTTGTATGTCAGCATTCCCGGCACGCCCAGCAGACAGAACCAGAAGAGGGGAGCAATGACGCCATCAGACAGATTCTCGGCAAGCGTCTCCAGGGCAGCCGTAGCCACCTCCTGATGCGACAGCCGCTGAGTGTCGCGCCCCACGATGCGAGCCACCTGTCGCCTGCCGTCGTCTAAACTGCGCTGGAGAGCCTGAAACACCATTTTCACCTCGCGGCGCAACGTCTTTCCTGCAAGACAGAAGAATACGAGCAACGACATTACAGTATACGAGAGCAGCACAAAGCGCCAGTTTGCTCCATGCAGCTTGTCGATGGAACAAAGTCGCAGCCACCCAAAGAGAACCGTCGCAGCGAGAAACACGAGCAGGATGCTGACGACGGCAAATACGGCACCTTTCGCCTTCCTGTGCTTTCCTCTGTTGAGCCGTCGTTCCCCACGTGCAATCCATTTCCCCATATACACTACGGGGTGGGGCAGACACAGCGGGTCGCCGAAGAGCAGGTCGAGAATCCATCCTGTCAGTAGACTCGCCATGAGGGTATGATTGAAAAGAAACATTATAATGCTGTCCATATTCTTAAAGCTTTAATAAGTTTGTCGTCTTCATCTCTCGTTTGAACGGCAATGCGGAAATACCTTTCCGAAAGACCTTGGAAATTGCTTGCGTCGCGTATCAGCATGCCATGTTCCCTTGCGAGCCATTTTTTTAGAGAGTGGGCATCCGACGATGGGAGCTCACACAATAGCATATTTGAATCCGACGGAAAAGTCTTTATGCCCATTGCCTCAATCAATTCAGCAATGCGCTCCCGCTCCGTGCAAAGTGTTGCGGCATCGATATGATATTCATTTTGATTTTCTATGAGATAAATGCCGGCTTTCAGGGCAAGGGCATTAACCGACCACGGCATGCGCCACCGCCTCACTTTATCCAAAATCTCCCGGCAGCCCACAGCATATCCTATTCGTATGCCGGGAATACCGAAATCCTTAGTCATGGAATTTATGAGTATCACGTTGCCGAGCTTTACTGCATCCTCAGCCTTCATTGTCTTCTTCAGAGTATAAGCCGAATAGCTCTGGTCGATGATGAAGACAGAGTGCGGATTACACCTTATTATATTATATAGCGAATCATAATCCATTGTGGAACCCGTAGGGTTATTAGGGTTGCACAGCCATACCGCATCTTCGTTTCCAAGAGAGCCGATGCCTTCAAGAGAAGATATGCTCCTCGTTTCACAACCGTGCATCGTGCATGCGTCGGCATATTCGGCAAAAGTGGGTTGCACGATATGTGCCACCTTATCCTTCAAACTTTGTGCGATGAGATATATAACTTCCGTGGCACCGTTGGCAGCCATTATGCAGTCAGCTCCTATGCCGAGCTTTGTTGCTATTGCCTTCTCCAGGGAAATGGGCGTAGGTTCGGGATAACTGGTTATAGCTTCCAGATTGGAGGCAAGGAAGGCAAAGAGCCTTGAATGAGAGAAGTGGTTGAAGATATTGGTGGAGAAGTTAATCTCCACATTATTATATTTAAATAAGTCGTCGCCGTGTCCGTAAATCATGATTGCATAATTTTAATCAGTCTGTCGATGTCAACATA
>DAIOXG010000455.1:0-2452 GCA_036758085.1 Prevotella sp.
CAGCCATTATTTCGCGACATCTCTTTCGATACTATCGCAGGTTATGCTGACCATGGAGCCATTGTTCATTATGAAGCTACTCCAGAGACCGACCGGGAGTTGGAACCTCATGGTTTGTTGCTCTTGGATAGTGGCGCACAATATCAAGATGGAACAACGGATATCACTCGTACTATAGCCCTTGGACCTGTAAGCGAAGAAGAAAAACATGTGTATACCCTTGTGCTGAAAGGTCATATACAGATAGAACTATGCAAATTCCCTAAAGGCGCTGCAGGTACACAGATAGATGTCTTGGCTCGTGAGGCTATGTGGCGTGATGGTATGAACTATCTTCATGGCACAGGTCATGGAGTAGGCTCGTATCTGAATGTACATGAAGGACCTCATCAAATTCGTATGGAATGGATGTCTACACCTTTTGTAGAAGGAATGACAGTGACAGACGAACCAGGCTTGTATCTTGCTGGACGTTTCGGAGTGAGAATAGAGAATACACTTGTCGTAGAAAAATATAAGGAAACAGAGTTTGGCGAGTTCCTTAAGTTTGATTCCCTTACCCTTTGTCCTATCGATACTACACCTATTGATAAGTCGATGCTGCTGCAGGAAGAAATAGATTGGCTTAACGATTATCATGCTCGAGTTTACCGAGAATTGGCTCCACATCTTAACGATGAAGAAAAAGCATGGTTAAAGGATGCAACGTTACCAATTTAATGATGCATAGATTGCGTAAAAGTAAAAAAGTCTGCTAAAACTTTGGTAGATAGGAAAATAAGATGTAACTTTGCACCCGCAAATTGTGGACTCGTTCCACTTAATGAATGTTTAATCTAAAATTTAAAAGCAAAAAACAATGATTATTGTACCAGTTAAAGATGGTGAGAACATTGAGAGAGCTCTCAAGAAGTTCAAGAGAAAGTTCGAAAAGACAGGTGTTGTAAAGGAGCTTCGCGCTCGTCAGCAGTATGACAAGCCATCTGTTTTGAAGAGACTCAAGATGGAACACGCTATCTACGTACAGCAGTTGCGTCAGACCGAAGAATAAAAAATCTTCGAAAAAATTTGGTAGTTTGAATATATTTCCGTAAATTCGTTGCCGAAAACATATTGTTGAACGTCGGCATGATGATAGAAGAATTTTTGGACTACTTGCGTTACGAACGCAACCGCTCACCGAAAACGGTTGAAGAATATGAGGCTGACCTCATGGCTTTTGAGCGGTTCTTCCAAAATTTGGATACTCATCTCTCTTGGGAGTCAATAGACTCTGATATTATCCGCGACTGGATGGAGAGCATGATGGATAAAGGAAACAATGCCACGTCTGTCAAACGAAGGCTGTCGGCGTTGCGTTCCTTTTATCGTTTTGCACTCATGAGGGGAAAGGTTGATAAAGACCCAGCTCATGTCGTGGAAGGTCCTAAAGCAAGTAGACCATTACCGCAATTTCTAAAGGAGTCTGAGATAAACAGACTTTTGGATGATGTGGAGTGGGGAACAGATTATAAAGATGTACGTGCGCGTACCTTTATTATATTGTTCTATACTACGGGCATTCGTTTGTCGGAGCTGACAGGATTGGATGATATTGCGGTGAATCTCGAAGCAAAAGAGATTAAAGTTACCGGTAAGGGAAATAAACAAAGGATTATTCCTTTCGGACAGGAATTGAAAGAAGCTCTCGTTAATTATGTGAAACTCCGTGATGAGGTGGTGGAACGTAAGAGTGATGCTTTCTTCCTAACTGAAAATGGAGAACGGGTTAAGGCGGATATGGTAAGACGAGAAGTAAGACGGTGTCTTTCGATTGTCTGTACTTTGAAAAAGAAAAGTCCGCACGTACTCCGGCATACCTTCGCTACGTCGATGCTTAATAATGGTGCCAGTATAGAAAGTGTTAGAAAGCTGCTTGGTCATGAGAGTGCTTCTACTACAGAAATCTACACTCATACCACTTTCGAGCAGTTGAAACGAGTTTATAAAAAAGCCCACCCTAGGGCCTAACCTTTTAAAAAACGGAGGTAACTATGGAAATTAAGATTCAGTCGATCCATTTCGACGCTACCGAAAAGTTAGAGGCGTTTATCGAGAAGAAAGTCGCCAAGTTGGAAAAAACATTAGAAGACATTCAGAAAGTAGAGGTGCAATTAAAGGTGGTGAAACCTGCTACAGCATTAAATAAGGAAACAAGTCTTACGGTGACAGTTCCTGGCAACACTCTCTTTGTTGAAAAGACATGCGATACCTTTGAAGAAGGTGTTGATGAATGTGTTGATGCTATGAAGGTTCAACTTACCAAATTTAAGGAAAAAACAAGAAACAAATAAAAAAGTTCCCAAAATATTTGTGGGAATAAAATAAATACCGTATCTTTGCAGCCGTTTTCCGACACATGCTATTACTGCGGTAATGGCTGCAAGGACTTGCCTCTTTAGCTCAGTTGGCC
>DAIOXG010000456.1:0-2446 GCA_036758085.1 Prevotella sp.
TTACTTGTTTTGTATATTTTTCTACTTCACTTTCGTCAATTGTGTATTTTATTTCTTGTTTGTTGTCATCATATTTTGCAAGTCCTGTAAAGTCGTGAATATTCTCCATATCCAGCATTAAGCAGTTCTCGTCGTCTTTATCAAAGACACCAAAATTATCGACGAGAGTAATCGGGCTGATGACCATACCAGCCGGATGTACCGACTGCGAAATCTTCGTATCAATTAAGCCATCATAATAGTAGAACAGCTCGGGGTATTTCTTTTTCGTCTTATCTTCATTCGCTTCAAACTCGGTTTTGATACGAGCGATGTTGGATAATGACCAAGGGTTATCCCCGTTTGGTCTACCGGGATTCGATTTCTCCCATTTGATAGCGAGACTTCGCCCGACGTCATCAATCACTCCTTTTGATTGCATTGTGCCAAATGATGCAACTCGCGCCGTTTTGTCCTTCCCAAATCGGTCTGTAATGTGTTTGAAAATTGCGGGTCTGTCAGATTCAACGCAGTCTATATCGATATCTCCGATTTCAACACGGTCTTCATTACAGAATCTCGAGAAAACAGTTTGCCAAGTTTCAGGATTCAAGTCGATGATATCAGTGATATATGCCACTCTGGAACCGCCGACTGAGCCTCTCGCCGTACCAATTGCCATTCCCTGCTCTTTGCACCAGCTAATCAGTTCAGACATCGAAAGCATGAATCCATCCATTTTAAGCTTCCGAAAAACTCGCATTTCCTCTTCGATTGCGGTACGGAACGCAGCCTCTTGACTTACCGGAATTACACCGGTTTCGAGCTTCTCTTTGAATTTTCTTTCAACCGTTTCTGTGAACTTCTCCGAGTCCGCCTCTCTTGTACCATATAGGATGGGGTACTTAATAGATGTGTCCAACTCGATATCTTCTGTCATGTCGTAAAGCCGATTCGTATTTTCAATCGCTTCTAAGTACTCATTCTCCGTTAGGGCTCCCTGCGTTCGGAACATTTCTACGAGTTCGTCGTATGTTTTATATGTCAAATCAAAGGCGTCTTCGTCGCCGTATGACTTATGCTTCGCCGCTAAAAGAACTGCTCTGCACTCCGCTTTGTATTTGCTGGAACTATGCGTGTCTGTTCCGGCAATCAGCGGCTTCCCAAGCTGCTTTGCGAGCTTCACAAGCCTTTTATTAAACTCAATCTGCTCTGGATGATTGTGCGCCTGCACTTCGAGGAAGTCATACTTTCTCGCCAGCTCCATATACCGTGGGTGGCTCTCGTCTAACTTATTAAGCGGGGAAGCCAAGCAAGCGCTTGTGGTAATAATATTCTTTGAAATACCGAGGAACTCATCGAATGAAAGCCTGTTGGTATAGTAAAAGTGGTCTTTGTCACACGACAAACTTACGAGCGCGTTCAGTTCACGAAGTCCGTCCATGTTCCGAGCCATAAGAACGGTATGGTAATTGTCACGAACTTTCTCCTTGAGCGACTCTGTTAAATATATCTCAACCGAATGGATATATCGTATTCCCGCCTGTTTGCAAGCGTTCCATTTTTCTGTCCAGTTCAGAGGTTTACCGTGCTCGCTGATTGACAATGCCTTTTGACCGTTTTTAACCGCCAAATCAACATAGTCCTGATACTTAGTGCAGCTATCCAGTAAACTCAGCTCCGTGTGGCAGTGGTACATAATATAGTTTCCTATAGCGGAAGCACCTCCTTCCTACTCAAGCTACTCCCGTGAGTTTCATTATTAAATACCAAACCGGAAGTAATATATTGAAGCAAAATCCCTGCCCCAGTGTGTAGATTATCGTATTTATAATTTCCAAGCGTTTTCACCTCACTTGTATTCGGTGTTTTACCTGTATCTAATCCTTTGTTCATATAGCCTTTTGAAAACCTCTTGCCCTTTATCTACAGGCGCATCTTTCTCGTCAAGCAAATCTTCTCTATCCCAGAGATAAAAGGTGTTTACATACTGCTTTAACTTGCTGATATTATGGTCGTCTCTTACCCTAACATCTTTATCAAGAGCAAATACAACTCTGACACCAAGTCGCACAAGTATTTTTAACTGCTGTGGATTGAGGTGAGAAGTCAAAAGAGCTCCTGTATTGTGAACGCCCCAAGTATTCGCCAAGAGCACGGATTTGCAGCCTTCAAAAAGGATAACTTCGTGTGCAGAAAGAATGGCATCCATGTTTTCAAAAAGACCATAGATTACATCCATCTCTCCCCAGCCCGAAAAGTAGGTATATTTCCGCAATTTCTTTTCTTTCCATTCCGGGTCAAGCGTTCTTCCACCGATATTTACAATCTTTCCAGAGATATTTCGTATCGGGTAAACAAGCCTATCTGAGAAGCTGTCATAATACACTTGATATTTGTCCAAGGATTCTTTTGAGATGCCTTCGTTTTCCCATACGGCGAGCTTATCTTCGCGTTTTTCATACTT
>DAIOXG010000457.1:0-2445 GCA_036758085.1 Prevotella sp.
CAAGAGGCACGAAGTGACTCTTTGTATTATGCCAGATGTGGACGGAAGAGAGCTTGCTCTCGAAAGGACACATCTGACATAATATAAAAACCGAAACTTGAATAAGTTATATAGACTTCTGTAAGGTTATCCATAAAAAATGACACAATTTTATACTTTTCCGCATTACATCAAACTTAAATAAAAAAAAATCCGTACCTTCGCAGATGAATTTAATAAAAACATAACTACGGTATATGGAAAAACATGATTTTGTAACAATTGCCGATTTGTCGAAGGAGAAAATCCTATACTTGATAAATATGGCAAAAGAGTTCGAAATGCACCCCAATCGTGAAATCCTAAAAGGCAAAGTGGTAGCAACGCTATTCTTTGAACCTTCTACAAGAACACGACTGAGTTTTGAGACTGCTGCAAACAGGCTTGGCGCAAAGGTTATTGGATTCTCGGACGCGAAAGTGACGAGCGCCACTAAAGGAGAGACACTGAAGGACACGATTTTGATGGTGTCGAACTATGCTGACGTTATCGCCATGCGCCACTACATAGAGGGTGCAGCACAATATGCATCGGAAATAGCACCAATCCCTATCATCAACGCTGGAGACGGTGCACACCAGCATCCGTCGCAATGCATGCTCGACCTTTATTCCATATACAAGACACAAGGAACTCTTGAAAATCTCAATATCTACCTTGTAGGCGACCTTAAATACGGACGCACTGTCCACTCCCTCATTATGGCAATGCGCCATTTCAACCCTACATTCCACTTCATCGCCCCAAAAGAACTCGCCATGCCTGACGAGTACAAGCTGTATTGTAAACAGCACGGCATTAAATTCGTGGAACATACTGACTTCAATGAGGATATTATCGCCGGAGCCGATATTCTCTACATGACAAGAGTACAGAAAGAACGCTTTTCTGACCTTATGGAATATGAGAGAGTGAAAAATGTATATATCCTCCGCAACGATATGCTCGGCAAAGCACGCGAGAACATGAAGATAATGCACCCGCTGCCAAGAGTCAACGAGATTGCATACGACGTTGACGAAAACCCGCATGCATACTATATACAACAAGCCCAAAACGGACTTTATGCAAGAGAGGCTATTATCTGCGACGTGCTGGGATATACTCTCGACGACATAAAGGCAGACAAAACGATCATAGGTTGAACTTTTAATCGATATTCATAAAATGAGCAAGAAAGAAAGACTCGTTGCCGCTATCGAAAACGGCACCGTAATCGACCATATTCCGGCAGAGAAAGCTTACGCTGTGGCTACACTGCTCGGCTTGCAGACTCTCGACGAGCCTGTTACTATCGGATACAACTACCCTTCGAAAAAACTTGGCAAGAAGGGTATCATAAAAATTGAAAACAAATTCTTCACCGATGAGGAAATATCACGACTCTCTGTTGTGGCGCCGAACGTGGTTCTCAACGTTATACGCGACTATGAAGTGGTGGAGAAAAAAACTGTTACTACTCCCGACAAGCTCTGCGGCATCGTGAGATGTAACAATCCGAAGTGTATCACAAACAACGAACCCATGCAGACTATCTTCCATGTTATCGACAAGGCTAACGGCATTATAAGATGCCATTACTGCGACAAGGAGCAAGATATGAACCATGTGAAACTCGTATAGGTGAAGCATAATTCTACAAAAAATAATAACATACGTTTAATCCTTATCAAAGAAAAAATGAAAAAAGACCAAGCGATTTTCGACCTTATCGAAAGAGAACACCAGCGCCAGCTTAAAGGTATGGAACTTATTGCATCTGAGAATTTCGTCAGCGACGAGGTTATGCAGGCTATGGGCTCTTGCCTTACTAACAAGTATGCCGAGGGATATCCAGGCAAACGCTACTACGGTGGATGCGAAGTGGTTGACGAAGTGGAAACTCTGGCTATCGAGAGAGTGAAGAAACTTTTCGGAGCTGAGTATGCTAATGTTCAGCCACACTCTGGAGCTCAGGCTAATGCTGCCGTATTGCTCACCGTTCTTAACTCTGGCGACACGTTCATGGGACTTAACCTTGCTCATGGAGGTCACCTCTCACACGGTTCGGCTGTCAACACTTCTGGTATCCTCTACAACCCTATCGGATATAATCTCAATAAAGAGACAGGAAGAGTGGACTACGACGAGATGGAACGTCTCGCTATCGAACACAAGCCGAAACTCATCATTGGCGGTGGCTCTGCCTATAGCCGCGAATGGGATTACAAACGTATGCGCGAGATTGCCGACAAGGTGGGAGCTTTGCTTATGATCGACATGGCTCACCCGGCTGGACTTATCGCTGCCGGACTGCTCGACAACCCGGTTAAATACGCTCACATCGTTACTTCTACTACTCACAAGACATTGCGCGGTCCGCGTGGAGGAATTATTCTTATGGGTAAAGACTTTGAAAACCCATGG
>DAIOXG010000458.1:0-2445 GCA_036758085.1 Prevotella sp.
TCAAAATAATAATGATCGCTTTCAAATGGGGCATCTTATCCCGAACTAAGGTATGGTATTGTTTATGGGCTGGTAATTGCTGTTAATCTTTTGAACAGTATATAATAATTCCCCGCCTGTCAATGTGGTCTTTAAGTTCTTTGTTCGTAATATTTTTATAGATACAGAAATCAAATTCGTAAGGCAATAGCAAGTCGTCAATTTCAGTTTCAAGTTTAAGCAATTCATCTGTATTAATCTCACTTCCGATTAGTGCAATGTCGATATCAGAGAATTTCTTGTATGTCCCCTTCACCCGAGAGCCGAAAAGCACAGCCTTTTTGATGTGTGGAAAATGCGACAATGTATCGTTAATCTTATTCCAGTATTCTGCACTTATCCCGTTGTCTATATTATTGCTCATTGTCTCTCAAAAATATCATTTTATTACAGAAATCTATAAATATTGGAAGAAAGTCGTTTATTATTTTAGATAAGACACTATTGAATTCCGATTCGTCATAACAGTGAGATGTAAGGTTTCTCGAAGCTATCGTATCCATCCATGCATGGCTTTCGATGATTCCCATTTGCAGTGCTTTGCGGATAGCGTCTCTTGATCCTTGAATGTCGGTCAGACCTTGATATTCTTCGTAGTCTTTCATTACCTTCCACGCCAATTCTTGAGTGTATTCGAATCTTTGTATCAGTCCTTCTTTAAGCAAATCGTCTACTTCGCCGCTGAACATCTTTGCTGCAGAAATAATTTCAGCAGCCTTTTTAAGTCTTTCGAGAGCTTTTGTGTAATTCTCCAGCCTCTGAATCCACCGTATATCTTTATTGTTGCTTGTCATATTATTCTTGTTTTTAATGCAAATATAGAGAAGAATGGAATGATTTTATTCATTTCTTATTTTGAGATGCAACTTATCTTATGCAAAGATAATGCAAATCGAGAGCAATACAAGCCAAACTTGTTTGGATTTATTGCCGAGATGCAACTTATCTTATGCAAAAATAGTGAATATTAGGCTAAGGAACAAGTTTTATAAAACAAAAAACGGCAATGGAAACAGTAAGAGACAAATTAATTAAATGTTGTCTCTATTTTCCCCATTGCCGTTGTATTGATTTAGCTGATAAATATTACTCAGCCCTGAAGTTCACCAAATCCTCAGCGATAAAGCTCTTAACGTAGCAGCTGTGGCCGATAACCTCCTCCTCAGCGTGGCGCACGTAAACCTGTGCACTCTTTGCGAATAGCTCAGGAGCGGCAGAAGCATCGCTCACGATGAGCAGCGACATGAGGATGTCGGCAGTCATATCGTAGAGACGGCGGGCGAGGAAGTCCTGAACCTCCTGGTTTTCAGCCTGCTTGACATACTCCAAAGACTGCTCGTAGAGTTCTATCATCTTCTGGATGCGAACCTGCAGCGACTTCATATCCTCAGAAACCTCCTTCTCAATCATCTCCTTCATGATAGAGAGGTAAGTGCCGTTGGTGATATAGCGGATGGCAGCAACCACCTGCAGCTGAGTAGTACCCTCGTAGATAGAGAAGATACGTGCGTCGCGATACAGACGCTGACACTTGTATTCCATGATGAATCCGGAACCGCCGTGTACCTGAATACAGTCGTAAGCATTCTGGTTAGCATATTCCGAGTTCATACCCTTGGCGATAGGAGTGAAGGCATCGGCAAGACGAGCATACTTCTTCTGCTCCTTGCGCTCCTCCGGAGTAAGCTTGCGCTCACGGGCGATATCGTCGAGAGCCTTGTAGATGTCAACGTAGCGAGCCGTCTGATACAAGATGCTTCGTCCGGCATCGAGCTTAGCCTTAATCTTTGCAATCATGTCGTAGACAGCCGGGAAGTTAACGATAGCCTCGCCAAACTGCTTGCGCTCACGGGCATAGGCAAGAGCCTCGTTGTATGCAGCCTGACTAACGCCTACACTCTGTGCGGCAATACCCAGACGTGCACCATTCATCAGCGCCATTACATATTTAATAAGACCCATACGAGTGCTTCCGCAGAGTTCAGCCTTGGCATTCTTGTAGACCAGCTCACAGGTAGGAGAACCATGGATACCGAGCTTGTTCTCGATGTGGCGCACAGTTACGCCGCCCTGGTTCTTGTCGTAGATAAACATCGAAAGACCGCGTCCGTCGTGAGTGCCAGCCTCCGAACGAGCCAGAACGAGATGGATATCCGAGTCGCCGTTGGTGATGAAACGCTTCACACCGTTTAGCAGCCAGCAACCCTCCTCCTCGCTGTATGTAGCCTTGAGCATAACGCGCTGCAGGTCGGAACCGGCATCCGGCTCCGTAAGGTCCATACTCATAGTCTCTCCGGCGCAAACGCGAGGGATATACTTCTGTCGCTGCTCCTCGCTGCCAAACTCATATAGAGTCTCGATACAGTCCTGAAGGCTCCAGATGTTCTGGAAACCGGCATCAGCCGT
>DAIOXG010000459.1:0-2430 GCA_036758085.1 Prevotella sp.
GGTCCAGTGGAATTCCGGAGCGATAAAGTCTTTCCAAGTCAATGACAGAACCTGACGGTCCATATAGTTCACCGTTGTTGCCAAAAACAGCAACGCACAGATTACCCAACGGAAGTTGGACATTTTAGTAGTTTGTATAGAAGCCATTTTCTATTTTTTATTATTAATACTGTTTTTTATCTAATTTGCAAAGATAGCGTTTTTTTCCGTATAAGCATAAAATACAGATAAAAATATTCCGTTTTTTTGTCTTTTTGGTTTTCAACGCCGTATCTTTCCCTCAATGCAGCACATTTTTGCAGAAACTAAAGTTTGGTAAAATCCGAAATTAAGTTTGCTTATAACTGAAATAAGATTTTCCCGCATCCGAAATAAAAATTGTCTGTATTCGAAATAAAACTTGTCTGCATCCGAAGTAAAGCCAAGCCTTACCTCAAAAAAAAGTAAAGCTCAGCTCTTCAATTTATTTTTTCAATATTTCAATTATTCAATCTTGATAATACACTCGTTTCACGCGGTCGCTCACGCTGGTGAGCACCTCATAAGGGATAGTGTCGAGCACATCCGAGAGGACTGTTACCGGCAGATGGTCGCCAAATATTTCCACGCTGTCGCCTTCCTTACAAGGGATACCTGTAACATCTATCATAGCCACGTCCATACAGATATTGCCTACATAAGGTGCCTTCTGCCCATTTACGAGACAATAGCAATTGCCACGTCCGAGATGACGGTTCAGTCCGTCGGCATATCCTATAGGGATTGCAGCAATACGACTGTCGCGAGAAAGATGTCCCTTACGACTATAGCCCACGGTTTCTTCCTTCGGCACATCTCGAAGCTGCAAAATTGTAGTCTTCAGAGTGCTGACATTATTTATTATATGATTGTCGCGACTGTCGATACCGTAGAGTCCGAGTCCGAGTCGGCACATATCGAGCTGCCTCTCCGGGAAATGTTCTATACCGGCAGAGTTGTCGATATGGCGCAATATTTTGTGCGGGAAAGCTGCCTGAAGCTTGCGGCTTGCCTCGTCGAAAAGTTCAAACTGCATCTTTGAGAAATTGTCGAAATCATCACTGTCCGAACCTACAAAATGTGAAAATACAGAACGTGGAATAATAGCATTCTGACTTTTCAGTCGCTTTATCAACTCATCCATGTCTTTTTTAGGATTAAAGCCGAGGCGATGCATTCCGGTATCAAGTTTGATATGTACCGGATAATTTGTTATACCCTCACGCTGTGCTGCCTTAACGAGAGCATCAAGCAGACGAAAGCTGTACACCTCAGGTTCGAGGTCGTAATCAAACATCGTCTTGAATGCCGTCATCTCCGGATTCATAATCATGATGTTGCTTGTTATACCGTTCTTGCGCAGCGTCACTCCCTCATCGGCAACAGCCACAGCGAGATAATTTATACGATGATCCTGGAGTGTCTTTGCCACTTCCACGGCTCCGGCACCATAGGCATTCGCCTTTACCATCGCCACGAGCTTCGTCTCCGGTTTCATGAACGAGCGGTAATAGTTGAGGTTATCAACAAGAGCACGCAGATTTACTTCGAGTATCGTCTCGTGTACTTTCTGTTCGAGCAATTCACTGATATTGTCGAAACCAAAGGAGCGGGCACCCTTTATGAGAATAACCTCATCGCGCAGAGTATTGAACACTTCACTTCTAATGAACGATGCTGTATCGATGAAGAAGTATTTCTCGGCCACTGCTATCTTGTCAGCCTCATCCATAAGGTCTTTTCCGACACCTATGAATTTTTCTACACCACGCTTAACGCAGAGATCTGAAACTTCCTTATAGAGTTCCTCCTTCTTTATTCCGCTCTGCAGTATATCACTGAGGATAAGCGTACGGCGTCTGCCTTTATGGTCTGGTCGACGACTGATAAAGTCGAGAGCAATATCGAGCGAGTTGATGTCAGAATTATACGAATCGTTGATTAGTGTACATCCATGCTGTCCCTGTTTTACTTCAAGGCGCATAGCCACTGGTTCAATGGCGGCAATACGTTCATTCAGCTGTTCTGGACTAATGCCGAGCGAAAGGCTTACGGCAGCACAGGTGATGGAGTTTTCTATCGAAGCCTCGTCGATAAACGGCAACTCATAAGTTTGCTCACCGCTATTCTTGTATACATACGTTATCTTTGTCGTTGTATCTCCCTTCTCTATACCTTTTATATATAGAGGGGCATTCGGGTTCTTTTCCGACCATGCCAAATGCTCACCCTTGAAATCGCCTTCGGCTACACATTTTGTAATAACTTCATTGTCTTCCGGATATACAATAACGTCAGTGTCGTGGAAAAGTATAAGTTTCTCTCTTACCTTTTCCTCCATACTTTTAAAGTTCTCCTGATGGGCAGTTCCGATATTCGTTATCACGCCGACTGTAGGCTGTATAATATCAC
>DAIOXG010000460.1:0-2423 GCA_036758085.1 Prevotella sp.
GCAAGCTCGTCCTCGTAAAGTTTGCAGTATGTATTTTTAATACCAAGCATCTTGCACAGGTGCCCAAGGAACCATATTGAGATATATCGAATGATTCCATCTACATCTTTTAATTCGGGGTCTGGCTCCGGAATTGGGCGCTGATTTTCCCATTTGCGAACCCATACACCGAACGGTGTGTTTTCTAACGCACCGTCTCCATCATTTTTCTGCTGAGCAGGTTTCATGTTTGCGCTGCCAAGCAGTGTATTCAATGCGTTAATGCTCTTATCAACAGCGCGTCCCGCTGCACGGTCGCGGCTGATATCAAGTTCAAGACCGCAAATCTGTTTAATAATTGTCTCCGTACCAACATCTAATACGGTATTTTCGGGGAATTTAGAAACCCAATATGCTCTCTTTCGTTCGAGCTCGTTATACATTTCAGGCGTGTAGCCTGTACCCCAGAATGCAATGATATCTTCATCGACCTCCTCGCTGGAGTCTTCGACTTCTTCTGCCTGTGGGATGCTGATGGAAGCAATACTGGTCTCAAAATTCCATAGGCTGCCCTCTTCGGACAGCGTATCATCATAACTTTTCCCGGCGTATGTAACGGTATTGATTTTTGCAATGTATTGAGTCATCATAGAGCGAGTGGTAGTTTTCTTTGCTACGACATCAAAAACCTTTTTGCTCCAATATAAATCCAACTTTCGGCAAACCTGCCGAACCGCGTCCTCTGCGTTATTACACTGGGAGAGATAGGCGTTATACATCGTATCAATACAATCTTTGCAAATGGGGATATACCCAATGCCCTTATGGAGCAGAGCATAACTTACGGGGAAGTATCCTTTTCGTCTGCTATACTCTGTACCGCATTTGGTGCAAACTGCCTTGTCGGAATTTACTTCAATAGCCATCAGAAGTCACCTCCGTCATCATCAGTAACTTCATCGTTTGGCATTGGAGAATTGGTTCCCTTTTCGTCCAAGGAAAGCTCAAACATTTTTGCACAAAGCCTCAAGTCATTTCCAAAAACAAATTTCGGAACATAACGCGCTTCGACTTCTACCGGCTCCCCCGTTGTGGGATGTTTAGTCGCTCTTGCTTTACGGTGGTGCAACCCCAGCGTCCCGAAGCCTCGTACTGATACGGAGTCGCCGTGTTTCAGGGCGTCCTCAATAACATAAATACAGGCATCCACCATTGATTCGATATCGTCAATGGTGAAAAGAACATCTTTATCTGTTTTCTTTACCACAAAATCTTTTGTGTTGCCCTCATCATCTGAGATATGGAACACTTGCTTCGGTGACGATATCGGTTTACGGATGCCGTTATCCCTCATAACTGCGGCAATGCGCCGCACTAATTCCTTTCGATTCATAATAAGCAACTCCTTTTATTCATTACACTTAGATATCAGCGAATGACTTCTTCTCAGGAACGGTCAATTCACCGTCTTTGAAATACATTCCGATTTCTTCATCGGAATCTATATCCTTATACACGCGTACCATGTCGCTCGATTCCCATGCAACGATTGTTTGTATTGCACTATCGGGCAGACCGGCACGAGCTAAACTTGTTGTGAAATAATGTCTAAGAGAATGAATATAACAAGGCTTGCCCGAGATTCGACTATATGTATTTGCCCAGCTGTTCGCAGCGGAAATAGGGATATGCGTTGCCGGGTTGCTTTTGTCCGGGAATAACCATTCGCTGTCTATCCCCGCTGCATTTCTCTCGTTCATCCACAGGTCAAGATACGGCTTGAATTTTTTGGACAGCGTGTAGCAGCAGATGATTTTGCCTCCGCCGGTTCCTTTGGTCTTCATCGGGGCGCTCTTGTAGAGGGCACCACCGCATACGAGTTTATCGTCGTCAAAATCAGAAACTTTGAATCTACAAAGTTCCGCCTTACGCCTGCCGCTGTACATACCGAGTGCAAGATAACAGGCTTTCTCGTATTGCTTCTTTTCAATCAGCTTTTCGAGAATAGTTTCAAGTTCCTCGTCCTCCCAAACTGTCTTTTCACGCACAGGACGATTGACCGGGTTTTCAACTCTATTGATGATATTTCTGAAATTAGGATATTCGTCATCAAGCACGTTTTCGATATAGTTACTCAAAGATGATAAAGCAGCTTTAAGCCTGCGAATCCTTGCGGGACTGTTTTCGTTGCTATTGAGCAACCAGTTCTGATAAGCCACAATATTACGTTTTGTCCAATCAACGAAATAGTGGTTTCCGTTATTCTGTAAGCACCAAGCCCATGCGATTTCAATATCATTCTTGTAGCCAGCAATGGTGGTTTCACTTCGCTGGACTGAGCGCAAATAATCAAGAAAATCAGAAAGTAATTGCGTGTTTTCGGGGTTCACCTGCGCCAGAAGCTCAGGTGATGTTATAGAATTCATCTTTGTCTTTCTCGACAC
>DAIOXG010000461.1:0-2419 GCA_036758085.1 Prevotella sp.
TATTCTTGTCGGTAAGAGTACCCCAAAGACATTTAAAGGCGAAATATTCACGCCACTTCAATTTCTTGAGCAACGGTATTCGATTGAATATTTTTCCGTTCAGATCCCACGATACATCAAGACTCGCAAAACGGTCGTTCAGAAATTCCATATTGTCAATGAGCTGGAATGTCTGGTCCTGGATTATATATGAAAGGTTTGTTGCCGGGAAGCAGAGCAACGGGAACGGTACTTTATTCCACTGGATACCGCCACGAATATAACCGTCAACCTTTCCCCAACTGTTTAGCCAGAAACGCTTGTATATACTTGCCTCTGTATAGTTGTAGCTATAGTCGCCACCTAAGATTCCCTTGAATCCCATCGTATGGCTTATAGTATAAACTGGAGCATCGAAGTTCATCTTCAGGCGGCGCTGCTTGGTGTTGATGAATGTCTCGCCCGGTGCAAAACGGAGCTCGGCACGCAACTCCGTAGTACGGAAGGAGCGCGACAGGGCACGCAGAGAGGCATCATCGACATTTGCCGTCGACGAATACAGACTGGTATAGTCGTGCATCGGCAAGAAATACAATTCTCCACATGCACGGTTATGTTCCAGCTTCGCCGCTATTGTTGTTTTGAAGCCCCAATCCTCCTCGCGTTCGAACGACAGTTCCTGTCGGTTGTAGAACATCATCTTCTCTACTTTTGTCCATTTCAGAGCCGTAAACACATTGTCCTTATCGGTGTGCATGAACTTGTCTGACGGAGAGCAGACATCGTATGTAGAAGAGAAGGTCAGCGTGCGCTTTGGGAACTCTCTTGGCAGATACTCTTTCTTATTAAAGGAATATGTAACCTCCCCCTTGTAATAATTCTTATGACTGCCCCATCCATGGGCACAATATCCGCTGAAGAACCAGTGAGGGTTAAGCTTTGCCGTTGTCTGACCCGAAATTCTCGTTCGGAAACCGTCAATGCTGTTGCTTGTGAACATGGTGTTGATAGGACCTAAATCGAATTTGCTCGGATTTCCTGTCTCTACAAAGTTCTCGATAAATGCCTTCAAACCGAAAATCACATACTTAAAGCCCTTTATCTGTTCCAGATTACGAACAAAGGCACTCATGCCGCTTTCTCCCTTCGTAAGCTTCACCTGGCGGTACTTGTCCCAAAAGGCTTCATCGCGCATCATGGCATCTGCTTCTTTCACTTCCTTTGCCTTGCCCTTGAAAAGTTGGCGAGGCAACTCATCGAAAGCATAGTCGGACAAGCGGGTGTTTCTAATCACTACTGCCTTGCTGAGGAAACTTGCCACTTTCATCTCGGCAATCATATCATCACGTGTCAATACCCACGTATTGTCTGGAAGGCGCGAAAACTCCTGTATTACTTTCAAGTCTTCTACGAAATTCACATCGCTGCGCTTCGGAATTGACAAATCGCAACGTTTTACCTGATACGACGAATCTGCCAGAACGTACAAGTCGCCCTGGAATCCAAAATCCTGCTGATTGTTTGGCATGAAACGCAAATGGATACATTTGTCCTTGTCTACGTCAAGCGTGTCGGTTATATAATAACGATAGAAACCGATTGCATCCTTACCTATAGGAGAGGTAAACGGATATTGAAGAAGACGTATCTGGTCGTCGTAGATATTCACGTCGGTAAATACATCCTTCATTGCAGTTGTTAGGATATCGCCGGTCTGAAAGAGATCGTTCACGCCAGACGAATTCTGTCCCTTCACAATATTCTTCTCTGCCTTAGGGTGCTTCCGGTATATGTTTTGTGTAACCGTCTCATCAACGGAAACCGGAAGTATCAGCTTTCCGTTATACTCGCATCTCTCAACCTGGTCCTTAAGCCACGGCTTCTTTTTCAGCTTCGGCGACTCCAGCTTTTCCTGCGTTATGTCGTTCAGAGCAAGCGTAAGTTTCTGGTATTTACAGTATTGGTAGAAATCACGGTTGCTGAGATCTGTAAGTTTCTTATTTGCTATGACCTTACGCATTAGTTCTACTGCCGGATTGTTTTTTCTCGAATACCTGTGCTTGCGCGACTTTATCACTACGTTTCCAAGCTGCTTGCTGTCTTGTTTTAGACGTACATTGTATGTATTCTTTATTTTTGAATTTACGAGCACCGTTTGGGAGATGTATCCCACAGCACTGAATGTCAATTGCCAGCCGTCATGCCGACTGATTTGATACTTGCCGTCTATTCCCGATGCTACTGCCACTCCGTGGCCTTTATATATAGCACTTGCATAAGGAATACTGTCGCCTGTCTCTGCGTCAATTATATATCCCCTTATCTGGGCCTCCGACGCATGGGGCATTATGGCAAGAAGCAATAATAATAACGTTATTCTGAAAACTCTCAATTTACTTTTATATTTATTGATATTATATATCTGCCTTTCCACTATTCT
>DAIOXG010000462.1:0-2413 GCA_036758085.1 Prevotella sp.
GTTTACAAGAATTTAATTCAATATAAAGAAATAAGAAATGTTTTTGCTGGATGAAGTTACTATTGGCATTTCTGCCTTGGTACTTTTTATTGCTGTTGTAAGTCCGTTTGTGAATTTACTCGTTTCGAAACTTCGTTCTTCTTCACTGGTTGAAGAGGAGGATGAGGACGAAGATGTTGTGTCTGCGAATCCGGGAATTTCGGTTATAGTGACAGTCGACGACGAGTTGGAAGATCTTAAGGTCTGCCTTCCTGCATTGTTAAAGCAGAAGTATGAAGGTGATTTTCAGATTATTGTTGTAGAATGTGGCAATGATCCGGTAATTGAGGATACAGTAAAGATGTATTCAGACGACAAACATCTTTATTCTACTTTCATTCCGCCCACTTCCAGATATATGAGCAGGAAGAAGCTTGCTGTAACATTAGGAGTTAAGGCGGCAAAGTATGAATGGATAATAATGACAGATGTAGGCTGTTGTCCGGTTTCTGAAACGTGGCTTGCCGCGATGTCCGGAAACTGTACTGACGGAAATGGATTGGTCATAGGCTTTAGCAGCTTTGAAGACGATTATAAGGCTTCAAGACGTTTCGACCATGTCTATATGCTTTATCGTCAACTTTGTTCGGCACAGAAAGGTAATGCTTGGGGTTATTGCGGAAATAACCTTATGTTCCGCAAGAGCACTTTCATTAACGGGAAGGGATATGACGGCAATCTTAAATATGTGCGCGGTGAGTATGATTTCCTTGTTAACAAATATTCGGAGAGCCAGAATGTGTGTGTTGAGCTTTCACCAGAATCTCGTGTTGTCGAGGCCGAACTTTCAGACAGAGGATGGCGAAACAAATCTCTTTATTATATGGCGATACGCAAGAAATTAGGAAGAACCGCCATACCGAGATTTATGTTCAACTTGACGATGTGGATGATGGCTGTGGGGTACATACTGCCGTTGCTTGCCCTGGCTTTTTCCATTTTTACCGGCAACTTCATCGTGATGGCAGCTTCTGTCGTTTCCCTGTTTGTAGCTATGATTTTGCGTTCTGTCGTTTTGCATAAGAGTGTCGGACAATATATCGATAATATGTCGGTTGTCAAAATGCTATTCCTGGAAATGTCACTCCCGTTTAGAAATGTGGTAAGGCTAATCAGATACAGGTCGACAGACAAATATGATTTCATATGTCATAAAGTTTAACTTTTTCTTTGGAGTTTAATTTTATTTGTTGTAGCTTTGCGAAAGATAAGACAGAAAATGTAAAGATGTCACCCCAGACTTTCGTTTACAGTTCTGTGCTTGTTATGGAAAGCCTGATAAAAGTAGTAATATGAACATCTTGCATTTTATATGTGAAAATGATCCTGACGGACTTGCTTTTTGCTTCTTGAGAGATGAACTCGAGGGAAGTGAAAATATTATGTCATGTAAAGTGCTTACCGTATCCGGTTATAAGGGTATAGATATAGCTAATGTCTCTCATGACAGACTTTCTGCAAGAATATGGAATCTGCATAAAAATGAAAAGAAATTCAGAGATATAGTAAAGTCTGCCGATATTGACGTCATTCATATTCATTCTTTGTCATGCTATTGGGGAAGGATGGTCTTCAATTGGAGCCAAAGATTACACCTGCCGGTTGTCGTATCGACTTATAAATCCTTTATGGACTGGAACTTACGGTATAATTGTACACGGAAAATCTCTTTCTTTATGAATGGAATGTGTGGAATGCTGGATAGAGCAACTGCAATTCATGTCGTAAGTGAACAGGAAAAAAGCCAAATGTCCAGTTTGTCCGTCTTCCAAGCGCCTAAAATAGGGGAGCACTTGAGCGACAAAATAGTATGTGTTCCATACGCCAGAACTTTTGATGCGGATACTGAGACTACAACTGTTGCTGCTCGGATGTATTCCCTATATAGAAAGGTAATTGACAGTAAGCCTTTCTGGATGATGACGCAGGATGACAGAAGGATAGAGGCCAATATGCTGCAGTTGGGCTCTGCTATTGCTGATACGGAAAAATACGGCTATGTCATTTCTGATGATTTCCGTACTGTAGTAGATGAGGCTTATAATTTGTCTCCAGAACGGTTAAGACGTATTATCTTGCATTGTTATGACCAAGGTGTGTCCCATCTGTTTTCTTTGGCGATGCATATGTGTCATCCTGACTATAGGGATTTGGCTGTTGCTGATGTCCAGCGGTTTGTAAATCCTCAGAAAATTGAATTTTTGGAAACCACGCGTGCATGGATACGAGTATCTCGAACGAAGCAGATGTTTGAAAGTTATCCCCAGAATATTACTGAGAGGAAAATATGTGTGATGTTGTTGAACATCAGGCATCTTATAAACGAGAGAAGATTATCGTTGAAAAATCTATACGACTTCTATAACGTCTTGCG
>DAIOXG010000463.1:0-2395 GCA_036758085.1 Prevotella sp.
TCTTGGTAATACATACCACCTCTACTTACGTCCAGGACTGGAAGTATTGGAAGCCGCAGGAGGATTACATAAATTCAATACGTGGGACAAGCCTATTCTTACGGATAGCGGAGGATTTCAAGTATTCTCACTTACAGGAATTAGAAAGCTTAAGGAGGAAGGTTGTGAATTCCGATCGCATATAGACGGCTCTAAACATTTTTTCACTCCTGAAAATGTCATGGATACTGAACGTATCATTGGTGCAGACATCATAATGGCGCTTGACGAATGCCCTCCGGGACAAAGCGACTATGAATATGCAAAAAAAAGTCTCGGTCTGACTCAACGCTGGTTGGACAGATGTATTAAGAGATTTAATGAGACTGAGCCACGATATGGATACGATCAGACTCTGTTTCCTATCGTTCAGGGATGTACATTTAAAGATTTGCGACGCGAAGCTGCTAAATATGTTGCAGATAAAGGTGCTGACGGAAATGCTATCGGTGGTCTTGCCGTTGGCGAACCGACAGAGGTTATGTATGAGATGATTGAAACAGTCAACGAAATATTACCTAAGGATAAGCCAAGGTATCTAATGGGAGTTGGTACGCCACAGAATATCCTTGAAGCAATTGAACGAGGGGTTGACATGTTTGATTGTGTTATGCCTACACGTAACGGACGGAATGCTATGCTTTTCACATATAACGGAACAATGAATATGCGTAACAAAAAGTGGGAAATGGATTTCTCACCTATTGATCCGGACGGCTGCGATATTGACCGTATTCATTCTAAGGCATATTTGCATCACTTGTTTAAGGCTCAAGAATTACTTGCCATGCAGATTGCAAGTATACACAACCTGGCGTTCTATCTCAGACTCGTTACTGATGCTCGTCAACATATTGAAGCCGGAGATTTCGTAAGTTGGAAGAGGTCTGTAATCGACAATCTCGGAAGAAGAATTTAATTTATGACTTAAGAAAAATGAAAAGGAGTATAAGCAGCCTACGAAGATTAGTTAAATACAGGAAAAGCCTAAAGTGGCTTTTCCTCATTAATGCATGGATAAAGAAGCATCTCAAATGGATTGGAATGCTGAATCCTGGCAGATATATCAAAATCCTCGATTTATATATTATAAAGAAGTTTATTGGTACTTATATCTACTCCATCTTCTTGATAATTTCAATATCCATTGTCTTTGACGTTAATGAGAACCTCGCAAAGTTCTCACAATATCACGCACCACTGAAGGCTATAGTTTTCGACTATTACATGAATTTCGTACCATACTATGCGAATCTATTTAGCCCGCTTTTTGTGTTTATTGCCGTAATTTTCTTCACATCGAAATTGGCAGGAAATTCAGAGATTATTTCTATACTCGCTTCTGGCGTTAGCTTTAAACGACTTCTAAGACCTTATATGGTGTCAGCTTTACTCATTTCTGCACTTACATTCTATCTTGGAGCATATATTATTCCTAAAGGCACAATTGTAAGACAGAATTTCGAGAGCATGTATAAGAATAAAAAGAAAAATACATCTGCCGATAATGTACAATTACAGGTCGGGAAAGGCGTTATTGCATATATACAGCACTACGACAATGACATGAAGAAGGGGTACGGATTTTGTTTGGATAAATTTGAAAACAAAAAATTAGTATGCCACTTGACAGCTTCTGAAATACAATATGATACAATATCAGAAAGTAAATACCACTGGAAACTGAGCAATTGGAGAGTCAGACAAATGCGCGGCTTGAAGGAAAATATAACGAGTGGAACAGAAAAAGACTCCACAATCATGATGGAACCTACAGATCTTGTATTTTCTAAAGGACAACAAGAAACATTTACCAGTCCTCAGCTTCGGGAATATATAACGAAACAGATTGACCGAGGCTCAAGCAATGTTGTACAATACGAAGTTGAATACCATAAACGTATAGCTACTTCTTTTGCCTCATTTATACTCACGACTATAGGCGTTTCCCTGTCATCTCGAAAGAGGAAAGGCGGCATGGGAATGTATCTCGGCATCGGATTGGCTCTTAGCTTCTCATATATAATGCTGCAAACAGTTTCTGCGACCTTTGCCATTCAGGCAAACACCCCACCGATGTTGGCAGCATGGATTCCTAACATAATATTCGCGGTAGTGGCATATTTCTGCTATCGCAAAGCACCAAATTAAAAAACAAATATGGATTTCTACGATTTAGATTTAAGCGACAATACTCTTGACGCTCTTGATGATATGAATTTTTCAACCTGTACTCCAATACAGGAAAAATGTATACCACAGATTCTTGACGGTAAAGACCTGATAGGAGTGGCTCAAACCGGTACGGGAAAAACGGCGGCTTACTTATTGCCAATATTGAGCATGCTTGATGACG
>DAIOXG010000464.1:0-2390 GCA_036758085.1 Prevotella sp.
TACCGCCATTGCCAAAATAATTGTAGGAAAGACCCACCATATAGGTTGGTATATCCGAAGGGATGATCGTATTGAGGATTTTAAGCGACTCGGACATAACCCGGCATACCTTATGAGCGTTAGATTTAATGTTGATGAGATTTTCTTTTCTTCAGACATAAACAAAATCGTTCAACAATATGATACTCTTGTCTTTGTTACGCCATCTCCTTACCTTAAAAACCACCTAAGGAAGCTGAAGACGAACATTAGCAATAAATTTATTGTTACAGCAATTAAGGGTATCGTTCCTGATGAAAACCTCGCATGTTCTGAATATTTCACACAAGTGTATGATGTACCGGAAAAGAATATGGCATGTCTTGGCGGACCATCACACGCTGAGGAAGTTGCACTCGAAAGACTTTCTTATCTCACCGTAGGCTGTTCTGACGTGGAAAAAGCACAGGCTTTTGCCGATATCCTCGTAAACAAATTTATCAAGACAAAGACGAGCTCGGACGTTATCGGCATCGAATACGCCTCGGTTTTAAAGAATGTCTACGCCATAGCTTCGGGCATTTGCAGCGGACTGAATTTCGGTGACAATTTCCAGGCGGTACTGATGTCTAACGCCGTACAGGAAATGGATCGCTTCCTGACAGCTGTACATCCTATAGAACGGAGCGTTTACGACTCTGTCTATCTGGGCGACCTATTGGTTACGGGATACAGCAATTTCTCACGCAACCGCACTTTTGGAACTATGATAGGAAAAGGATACAGCGTGAAAAGTGCACAAATTGAAATGGAGATGATTGCTGAAGGATTCTTCGGAACTAAATGTATGAAGGAGATCAACCGCCACATGCATGTAAACATGCCTATACTCGACGCTGTATATAATATCCTTTATGAAAGGATTAGTCCGCAAGTGGAAATTAAACTGCTTACTGATTCTTTCAGATAAATCTCTAACATAACAGAAAGACTATAATCATTACAGATAAAACCATAAAAAAACAAATAATATGGAAAATATCAAACTTAACATCACTAAGGCTGCCCAGTTTCTAAAAGAAGGCGCAGTAAAGAGTTTTGAGCCTAAAGTTATTGAAGCACAGAAAGCCCTTGAGGAGGGCACATGTCTCGGCAATGATTTCCTCGGATGGCTACACTTGCCATCATCAATTTCTAACGAATTCATCAATGAGCTACAGGAATGTGCTGATTCTCTAAGAAAAAATTGTGAGGCTATTGTTGTTGCCGGAATCGGAGGTAGCTACCTCGGTGCAAGAGCCGTTATTGAAGCACTGAGCAATTCGTTCGCATGGCTCGTAAACGACAAAAACAATCCCACGATTCTGTTCGCTGGAAACAATATCGGCGAGGACTACCTTGCGGAACTTACAGCATATCTCGCTGACAAGAAATTCGGAGTAATAAATATATCTAAGTCTGGAACTACTACAGAGACTGCCCTTACTTTCCGCTTGCTGAAAAAACAATGCGAAAATCAGCGCGGCAAAGAGGAAGCAAAAAAAGTTATTGTTGCCATAACTGACGCAAAGAAAGGCGCAGCACGCGCTGCTGCCGACAAAGAGGGCTACAAGACATTCGTTATCCCAGACAATGTTGGCGGAAGATTCTCTGTACTCACTCCAGTTGGACTTCTCCCTATTGCATGCGCAGGCTTTGACATCAAAGCTCTCATAAATGGTGCTATAGCAATGGAGAAAGCATGCGACAGCAAAGTTCCTTTTGAGGAAAACCCGGCAGCACTTTATGCAGCAGTACGTAACGGACTTTATTCTGAAGCTGGAAAGAAAATTGAAATTATGGTTAACTTCCAGCCTAAACTGCACTTCTTCTCTGAATGGTGGAAACAGCTGTTCGGCGAGAGCGAAGGTAAGAACGGAAAAGGCATTTTCCCTGCTTCATGCGACTTTACTACCGACTTGCATTCTATGGGTCAATGGATCCAGCAAGGCGAACGCACTATCTACGAAACTGTTATCAGCATAGAGAAGCCTAATAAGGAATTGCTTTTCCCTCATGACGATGACAACCTCGACGGATTGAACTTCCTCGCAGGAAAACGTGTGGATGAGGTGAACAAGATGGCTGAACTGGGTACTCGTCTGGCTCATGTCGACGGTAATGTACCTAACATCCACATCAGCGTTCCTTCTCTTAATGAATATTATATCGGACAGCTTATATATTTCTTCGAGAAAGCCTGTGGCATAAGCGGATTAATTCTTGGTGTTAACCCATTCAACCAGCCTGGCGTTGAAGCATACAAGAAAAACATGTTTGCCCTTCTTGACAAGCCTGGATATGAGGAAAACAGCAAAGCTATAAAGAAACGCATTGCTGAAGAAGCTTAATTTGGATTAGGGATTAGAGAA
>DAIOXG010000465.1:0-2388 GCA_036758085.1 Prevotella sp.
AGTGGAATAACAATGGATAATGAAATTATAAAGAAGAATTCTTTTCGTGCTTGGGTGCTTGCCGCCCGGCCAAAAACTCTCACGGGTGCTTCCGTTCCTGTGATGATAGGATTGTCGTTGGCGTTTTCTGTTTTGGGAAGTGCGGACTTCAAGTTCGTTCCAGCCTTGCTGTGTTTCCTTTTTGCCTTTATAATGCAGATCGACGCAAATTTCGTAAACGACTACTTTGATTTTCTTGGCGGCAAAGACGACGAGACGCGCCTTGGTCCTCCCCGTGCCTGTGCTATGGGCTGGATAGACGTTTCTGAAATGCGAAAGGGAATTCTCGTTACCACTCTGCTTGCCTGTGCTGTAGGCTTGCCTTTGGTGTTGTTCGGCGGTTGGGAGATGGTGATAATAGGAGCGTTGTGTGTGATGTTCTGCTTCCTTTATACCACCTTCATGGCTTCTCACGGTCTTGGCGACTTGCTCGTGCTCGTGTTCTTCGGTATTGTACCCGTATGTGCCACGTATTATCTGCAGACCGGAACCTGTTCATGGCTCGTGTTCCTTGCCTCAATAGCCTGCGGACTGGTTATCGACACGCTCCTTGTGGTAAACAACTACAGAGACCTCGACAACGACCGCCGTGCTGGAAAGAACACCCTGATAGTAAGGATTGGAGCCAAGGGCGGTAGAATCCTGTATCTTATGCTTGGCGGAGTGGCTTTCCTTATGGGATTGATTTTTGAGGAGTCTTATCCGGCAGCTTTCGTGCCGACAACCATATATATGGTGATGCACATAAATACATACCGGAAAATGGTGAGGATTGACAAGGGGAAAGAACTAAATCTTGTGCTTGCCGATACTGCCCGCAATATGTTCGTTTACGGACTGACGCTCTCCGCTGGATTGCTGCTTTCAGCCTGGCGCCAGGCAATGTAGGGCGGGGCAGAAGAATATAAAATAAGAAACAACTACATATAAATATAAATAAGAAAATGAGAACAAGAACAACTACATGGTTTGAATGTAAGATCCGTTATGAAAAAATGATGGAAGACGGAATGCAGAAGAAGGTTACAGAACTTTATGTCGTTGATGCGCTGAGCTTTACCGAGGCTGAGTCGGCTATCATCGAAGAGATGTCTGCATATATTAGCGGAGAATTTGAGGTGCGCGATATAAAGAAAGCTCCTTACGGCGAGATTTTCTTCAGCGACGAACCGAGTGCCGACCGCTGGTATAAGGCAAAACTGCAGTTTATTACCATCGACGAGAAAACGGAGAAGGAGAAACGCAGCAACGTGAACTATCTCGTTCATGCCGCAACATTCAACGGAGCCGTTCATAATATCGACGAGGTTATGGGCAAGACGTTGATCGACTATTCTATCGCCTCGGTTGCCGAAACACAGATAATGGATGTCTTCGAGCATGGAGCCGACATGAAGACGAAGGCAAACGATGTTCCGGAGTATGAGGAGCAGACCGCCAATGCTGATGGCGAGAAAGAGGCTCCGGCAGAAGAGACTCCGGCAGAATAACAAAGCGACGGTATTCTCTCGTCTTAATCAGAAACTTGAATAAAAAAGAAAGGATTGGCTTATGGACTATGATGTAGCAGGGAATTTACATAAGGTGCTCGCGGATCTTCCCGAAGGCGTGCGCCTCGTGGCTGTCAGCAAGTTTCACCCCAACGAGTATCTGCAGGCGGCATACGACGAAGGGCAGCGCATCTTCGGTGAGAGCCACGAGCAGGAACTTGCCAAGAAACAGGCTACTATGCCAGGGGATATAAAATGGCATTTCATCGGACACTTGCAGACTAACAAAGTGAAGTATATTGCTCCATATATCGACATGATAGAGGCGGTAGACTCCCTCAAGCTCCTGAAGGAGATAAACAAGCAGGCGGCAAAGCATGGGCGCACGATTGACGTGCTCCTCGAACTGCACATCGCTCAGGAGGCTACGAAATACGGACTCTCGCCCGACGCCTGTCGCCAGATGCTTGCCGACGGGGAGTGGCGCCAACTGGAAAACGTAAGAATCTGCGGTATCATGATGATGGCGTCGAATACGGACGACGAGCAGCAGATACGCAGCGAGTTTATGCAGGCAGCCGACTTCTTCGATGAGGTTAAGGCGAAGTATTTTGCCGATGACGAGGCTTTTTGCGAGCGTTCGTGGGGCATGAGTCATGACTACCGGATTGCCGTGGAATGTAGAAGTACGATGGTACGTGTCGGCACGACAATTTTCGGTCCGAGAGTGTATTGATTCCGGTATACATACAACAACACAATAAAGGCTGCAATGTTTTTTTTACATCGCAGCCTTTATTCTTCCTATGAATACTCATATTCATAAGGAGAAATCCGTAGTTATAATATACTAAAGTTT
>DAIOXG010000466.1:0-2382 GCA_036758085.1 Prevotella sp.
AACGACCCTCTTCCCCGTATGTTTGAGAAAATGGGCGGCTATACCGAGCTTCTGCTGCCGAACAACATTCTGAAACAGGACAGCGTTCTCGGTCACATGGTCGCGGATATTCCCGAAGAGGACTGGACGGATCAGGTGCAGATCATCGGCTGGCTGTATCAGTATTACAACTCCGAACTCAAGGATGATACCTTTGCGCTGCTCAAGAAAAATGTGAAGATCACCAAGGAGCGCATCCCTTCCGCAACACAGCTCTTCACTCCGGACTGGATCGTCCGCTATATGGTTGAAAACAGCCTTGGCAGAATCTATGTGGATAAGCGCAAAAATGAGGGCATCTATGCGGACGGTCGCGGCTTGGATGAAATGACTTGGCACGAGGCGGAATCTGAGCGCATTGCAACGGAGAAGCTGATTGCAGACAAAATGGGCTGGAAGTATTATCTGCCCGAAGCGGAACAGACGCAGGAAGTACGCAAGCAGCTTGACGAGATTCAGAACGAGTACGCCACGCTGGATGTCAAAGGCATCAAGGTCATCGACCCCTGCATGGGCAGCGGGCATATCCTTGTCTATGCCTTTGATGTGCTGATGCAGATTTATGAGGCAAGCGGATATAGCCAGCGGGACGCGGCGCAGAGCATTCTTGAAAGCAACCTCTACGGTCTCGATATTGATGACCGTGCGGCGCAGCTTGCCTATTTTGCTGTCATGATGAAGGCTCGGCAATATGACCGCCGTATCTTCTCCCGTGGCATTCAGCCTCATGTGTATGCTATCGTCGAAAGCAACGGACTGGACAGCAGCTCCGTTGAATACTTCACCAACAACGATCCGAAACTCCAAAAGGACTTCGGAACGCTGATGGACGAGCTGCGGGATGCAAAGGAATATGGCTCTATCCTGAATATCTCTCAGGTGGACTTTGCCGCCCTCTACGCCAGAGTGGAGGAAGTACGGGCTGACATCAGTATGTTCCGCGAGATCGTGCTGAGCAACATTCTTCCGCTGATTCAGGTGGCGGAGGTTATAGCGCAAAGGTATGATGTTGTAGTCACGAATCCGCCTTACATGGGAAGCAGTGGCATGGGAAATAAACTAAGCTCGTATGTAAAAAAGCATTTTCCAAATACCAAGTCAGACATGAGTACAGTCTTTATGGAGCAAGCGAACCGCTTGTCATGTGCTAACGGCTACACTGCGATGATTAACATTCCTGTATGGATGTTCCTAAGTTCCTACGCTAAGATGAGAGGTGCGCTTCTTCACAATAGTTCCATTAACACGATGCTTCACTTAGGAAGGGGCGTTTTTGGTGCTGACTTTGGTACAACGGCTTTTGTGATTCGTTCTTCTCCTTTAAGTGGATATAAAGCGGTGTACCGAAGATTGTTCGATAGCCCAAGTGCTGTTGATAATGAAACGGAAAAGCAACTACGATTCTTTTCGGCGGAGAATAACTTTTGCATTTCACAAGACAACTTTTTGAAAGTCGAAGATTCCCCGATAGTGTACTGGTTGAGCGACAAGATGCTTTCATTACTTTCAAGCAAGGATGCAATCAGCCTACATCACGATGTCGGTAGCGGACTATCTACTGCTGACAATGAGAGGTTCTTGCGCTTTCATTGGGAGGTCGCAGCAAATAGAATTGGGGAATCAAAGGATTCTCCGCGAAAATGGTTCCATTTCCAAAAAGGCGGCGAATTTAGGCGATGGTACGGGAACCTTGAATACGTCGTTAACTGGGAAAATGATGGCTCAGAAATCAAATACTGGGTAACACATAATCCGAAGGATCCGGGAACAACGAGTTGGTCAAGGCGTATATTCAATGTTCCTCTTTATTTTCAGCATGGAATAACTTGGGCAGTAATTGGGATAGGGAAGATTTCCTTTCGGGAGACAACCGCTAACTCAATGATCTCAAATGCTGCTGGCGGCATATTCTCTTTCGAGTGTGAAGATGACTTTCTCAATCTTCTAGGTGGACTAAATACAAAATTGTGGGGAAACATTTTTCAGGTTATCAGCCCAACTGTAAATTATAGTGCGGGCATTATCCAAAAAGCTCCTGTGCCAAAGGCAGATTGCGCCGGTATAGTGCGTGATTGTATCGCAATTTCGAGAAACGATTGGGACACCTTTGAAGTCTCGTGGGGTTTTAAAAGGAATCCTTTACTTATTGGAAATAGCCTTTTTGCTGCCTACACAGCATGGAAACAGGAATGCGAAGACCGTTTCCAGCAGCTCAAAAAGAACGAAGAAGAAATCAATCGCATTTTCATTGACATTTACGGCTTGCAAGACGAATTGACGCCGGACGTGGCGGACAGGGATGTGACCGTGCATAGGGTGTTCGATAGCAAGGACGAAGTGCCG
>DAIOXG010000467.1:0-2361 GCA_036758085.1 Prevotella sp.
ATTACTAACTTCGCTATTTCAGATATGTTGTTAAAGCATATTTTGATTTGCAAATTTAGTAATTATAGCATACATAAAAAAATATATTTTCATTTATATCGCATCTTTTATAAGTTTTTTTACTCCGATTTGTATATATTTTATGGGAAAGTATTGCATTATGTACTAAATTTCTTAATTTTGCAATACAAATACATGATAACCTCGTGTTTGTTATAAAATAATGTATGTAAAAAACTAATGTGATGAATATTGTTGTCATTAAATATAATGCAGGCAACGTAAGGAGTGTTCTCAATGCCCTCGAAAGAATAGGTGTTACTCCGACGCTTACTGATGATGCAGAATTAATAACGGGGGCTGACGGTATCATACTCCCCGGTCAGGGTGAGGCAAGTTCAGCAATGGCATATTTGCGTGAACGCCATCTCGACGAACTTATTTGCCGTGCCACTCAGCCATTGCTCGGCATCTGTATAGGTCAGCAGTTGTTGTGTCGTCATTCGGAAGAGGGAGATGTAGATTGCCTGGGAGTTATTGATGCAGAAGTAAAGCGGTTTTGTCCGCAACGGCATGAGCAGAAAATCCCCGTAATGGGATGGAACAAAATTTATGATACAAAGTCTGCCCTATTTGAGGGACTGGATAAAACAGACCGTTATGTATATTTTATACATAGCTATTATGTGCCGCTTTGTGGCGAAACGATAGCCACAGCAGACTATATTCATCCGTATAGCGCTGCATTACGCAAGGGGAACTTCTATGCCACGCAATTTCATCCGGAGAAGAGTGGGGACGTAGGAAGTGTAATACTTGAAAACTTTATTTCAATTTGTAGATAATACAAATATATTGTCTTGTTGTAGCAAATCAAAAGAAGTATGATAAATATAATACCTGCAATTGACATTATCGGTGGTAAGTGCGTGAGACTTTCAAAGGGCGACTACGCACAGAAGAAGGTATATGCCGACGACCCGCTTGAGGTGGCACGAAGCTTCGAGCAGATGGGATTCCGCAGACTGCATGTCGTTGACCTTGACGGGGCAAAATCGAAGCATATCGTGAATTACGATACATTGCACCGTATCACTGAGGAAACAGGCTTGTCAGTGGATTTCGGGGGCGGCATAAAGAGCGATATGGATATAGAAACGGCATTTTCGAATGGAGCGACACTCGTTACCGTAGGTTCTATTGCCATAACAGAAGAAAAGCTCTTCTGTAAGTGGCTTGACGAGTATGGTCCGGAGAGGATAATCCTTGGTGCTGATGTTCGCAACGGTAAAATCAGCGTCAACGGATGGAAGGAAGATTCGTCTGAGGAACTCCTTCCTTTCTTGCAGAAATATACGGCACTTGGAGTGAAAAACGTATTGTGTACTGATATTTCTCGCGATGGGATGCTAAGCGGACCGTCGCTTGAATTATATAGGAATATTCTCGAATTGCTACCAGATATCAACTTGATAGCAAGCGGTGGCGTGTCTGGAATTCACGACATTAAGGAGCTTGATAAAATTTATGTTCCTTCGGTTGTGGTTGGCAAGGCTTTTTATGAAGGAAAGATAACAATGGGGGGCTTAACTGATAAAACGTTTTCTTTATGATAGGAACATTGGCAAAAAGGATTATTCCTTGTCTTGATGTGAAAGACGGGAAGACGGTAAAGGGTGTGAATTTTGTAAATCTCAAGGATATTGGCGACCCGGTAGAGATGGGAAGGATGTATAGTGAGGCTGGGGCTGACGAGCTCGTTTTCCTTGATATCACGGCAAGTTCTGAGGGAAGACGAACTTTCACAGATGTTGTAAGTCGTATAGCCAAGGAAATTAATATTCCTTTTACGGTAGGCGGTGGAGTAAACACGATAGATGATGTTGAAAGACTGTTGTATGCCGGTGCTGATAAAGTAAGCATAAACAGTGCGGCGTTAAGGCACCCAGAACTTATAAATGAGATTTCCGCTCGCTTTGGTTCGCAAGTGTGTGTGTGTGCTATTGATGCCCGTCTTGACGATGATGGATGGCGCTGCTATATGAATGGCGGTCGGGTGCCGACAGACCGTATGCTTTTTGACTGGGCAAAAGAGGTAGAGATGCGTGGTGCCGGCGAGATTCTTTTTACCAGTATGAACAATGACGGTACACGTCAGGGGTTTGCCAATGACGCCTTGCACACGCTATACGAAGAACTTTCTGTTCCTGTTATTGCAAGTGGTGGGGCAGGGGAAATGAATCATTTCCTTGAGGCCTTTACCGTTGGAGATGCTGACGCCGCTCTTGCTGCGAGTGTGTTCCATCTTGGAGAAATAATCGAGTAGGAGGTAAACACTAATTATAGGTGTTTATCTCCTAT
>DAIOXG010000468.1:0-2335 GCA_036758085.1 Prevotella sp.
CAGGGCAATGCGAAGGCCTTTATGGCGTGGAACGAGTGACAGGATAGACTCCACGTCTTTTTTGTATGTATTAGCGAGTAGATTTCGTCAACAAAGGAGTCGGTTGGCTAATTTGTTAACGGAAATAGATGAATATACTACAAAACAACCCATATCGCATTCTCGGGGTCTATTCAAACTCTCCGACAAGGGAAAGATTGGCTAATCACAATCGCATGAAAGCGTTTTTAAAAGTTGGAAAGCCTGTTTCTTTTCCTTTGGACTTGCCTCAATATCTTTCTGCAATCAACCGTACTGAAGCTACTGTTGCTGATGCAGATGCCAAGCTCACTTTGCCAAAAGACCAGATGTTGTATTCTCAATTTTGGTTTATGAAAATGACATCATTGGATGATGTCGCTTTTAACCATCTTTTCTCTGGCGAAATAAACAAGGCAGAAGAAATATGGAAGAAAAAAGAATCCACATCATCTTTGCAGAATCTTATTGTCTGTTCTCTGATGCGCAACGATTATGCCAGTACCATATCTTATGCAGAAACATTGTACGGAAACACACAGTATTTGGGGCAATTGATGACTGCGACAACAGGAACTGACGGAAATCCTGATGCAACAGACCTCGCATATTCTTTTCTTGATATTCTATGTGAAGAAATTGGTGCCAGCAAATTGCTTTCATATGTGACAAATGCTTCGTGGAAAGATTATATAGGTGAAAAGACCGTAAAACCACTCATTGCAAGCATTTCTGATGCCATTGATGTTGCCAAGAAATCAAAGGGGAAAGGTCCGAAAGCAAGATTGAACGCAGGAGAGAAATTAAGGAAAGATACAAGAAATGCCATCTTGCAATTAAAGAAGCTTCTCTCACCAACAGACTTGCAATATCAAATGATTGCCGACAAATTGGGGCTTGAAATTCTCCAATGTGGTATTGATTTTTATAATGATTCTGATGAGACTGACGCTGCTTTTAAAGCCATGAACTTGCAGAAATACGCCAAAAGCATAGTGGTTGGGCAAATGGCTAAAGATAGATGTAAGGAGAATGTAGATATTCTTCAAAAAAACATTGACGCACTTCCTCCATCAGAAGTTTTTGCAGAAGACAAGGCTATTCGTGAAGAATTAAGAAAGTACTGTTCGCTGCCTGACAAGATATGTCATGCCGTCACATTATTAAATAATACGAAGCCGCAATTGCAGGCAATTAAGTGTAAACTTGGAGTTACTAACGATTATTACCTAAGGATATCCACACAGATAGTAGGCAATGCCCTTAGTAATGTCATTGCAGAAGTGAATGAAGCTCAGTCTATTTTTAATGTTGATAAAGACGGACCAAATGCTGCTTTAGCAGCCCTATTAGGCATTACCCATGTAAAATCTGTGTTGAAGGAAGCATGGAAAGCAACAAAGATTATGGACGGTTTTGATATGGAAGCGGCTTATAAGAGTGATAGATACAATGAAAATCGTTCCATACTAAAAGGGCTATGTGAACAATTGGGAGTTTCGACATCAGCGTACACACCAAGGACATCATCTTCACAAACGACACAGAGGAATACTTCCTCTACTGCACGTCCTTATTCATCAACACCGAATAGAACAACAGTAAACAGACAGACAACATCTACTAATTACGGTTCTTCAAGTTCAAGTGATGATACTCCATGGTGGTCATGGGGGTGTCTTATTGTTATAGCAATATATATAATTTTTCTAATTTCAACATGTAGCTAAAATGAAGAAGATATTTGCAATTTTTGCGTTCGCAGCACTGAGCAATCAAATTGTTGCTGCCAAGTCGATAAAAGACCCAGACAGAATGAATATGTTAGAAGAGAAATGCTCTGTCTTGCAACAGAAATTGACGAACGCAGATGTTAATCTGCGAAAACTTGCAGAGAAGCAGAAAGAAAGTGACCATAAGATTTTGTCACTTGGCAAAGAGAACAATAGACAACGTATGGTTATAGATAGCCTGCAGAACGTGTGCGAGAAATTGGAAAAAGCACAGTCTAGAGACAGGAGGAACATGAATGGGAAGATTGATGCAACAGACAATAATGTTCGAGCCAATCAAGATATGCTTCAAGCTCGTACTTTGTGGGGAATCATTATTGTAGTAGCATTCCTCGCAATCATAGTAGGCATAGCGTATCGATTATCAAAGCGCATCAAGTCCGGAAATTCGACAATTGGTGATGTGCGCAAAGCGCAAGAAATGTTGCAAGCAGCACAGGCTAAGATGCAAGAAGAATCTATAAAGTTGGACAATCAGTTACTTACTATAGTGCAGAAGCAACTTGAGACATCAACTTTATAGA